>JACRGL010000021.1 GCA_016212365.1 Candidatus Methylomirabilota bacterium
CCTCTACCATACTGAGCACTATGGCGGTGGCCCCAACTTTTAGGTAGGTGGTGTATTCGCTCATGTTGGAGTCGCCCACGATGACGTGGAGCCTCCGGTACTTCTCCTCATCAGCGTGGGGCTCGTCGCGGGTGTTGATGATGCCCCGCGAGCTAGTGGTGGCCCCAGAAACCTCTTGATATATATGCTGGGCCCGCTGAGATATAAAGAAATGGTTTCCGGCCCGGGTTTTCAGCACCTTCCCAGCCCCCGCGTAGATTTGGCGGGTGACGAAGAAGGGGATGAGCTGCTCGGCGAGCCGATGGAAGTTGATAGTCCTGTCCACAAGGTAGTTCTCGTGGCAGCCGTAGGTGTTCCCTACCGAGTCTGTGTTGTTCTTGAAGACAAAAATCTGGCAATGGATGCCGCTCTCGCAGAGCTTGCGCTCGGCTAGGCCCAGGAGCTCTTCCATGATCCGCTCCCCGGCCTTATCGTGGATCACCAGGTCCAGGATGTTGTTACACTCAGGGGTGGCGTACTCGGGATGGCAGCCGGTATCCTGGTAAAGGCGGGCTCCGTTCTTCAAAAAGTCGTTGGCCCCCCGTTGCCTCGAAACGATCTTATCGAAGAGGTAGCCCAGGGTACTTTCTACAGTTAGGTTGATCCTCCCCCCTAGACAGGAGGAAATCAAGCCGAATTCATTTTCTAAACCATAAATCCTGAGTTTCATTGCTGATCGCTGACCGCTGATTGCTGACAGCCTTTAAGTTCCCACCCTTCCGCGGCCTCTATCTTATCCACCAGCTCCTTGAGCTCCGCCAGGGCAATCCTCCTAAACCTCCGGCCCTTGCGGCCCGCCTCCAGAGTCGCCACTTCCAGGTGTTGATCCCGGACCCGCTGACTGGTGGCCGCCTCCAGTGCCTTGATAGCCAGTTTCAATGCCTCCTCCAGGCTCAGATTGGGCTTATACTTATCCTTTAGATAGACCTTCAACTCCTCTGCCTGCCCCCCAATGGCAGTGTAGCCCTTCTCGTCCCCGATGCTCCCATCGAAGGAAATCCGATAGAGCTCGTTTCCGCCTTCCCCCTCCCCCACCTCCACCACCAGGATCTCCACTTCCAGGGGCTTGATCTCCTGGCTGAAGATATTGCCGATGGTCTGAGAGTAAGCGTTGGCCAGGGATTTAGCAGTAACGTCCTCTCGGCCGTAGGCGTAACCCTTGAGATCGGCATAACGGATCCCCGCCTTCCTCAGGTTCTCAAACTCACTATACTTTCCAGCCCCGGCGAAGGCGATCTTATCGTAGATCTCGGAGATCTTGTTAAGGGAGGAGCTGGGGTTCTCGGCCACCAAGAGTACCCCCTCCTTATGCTCCAGGGCAACGATGGACTTCCCTTTGGCGATGCCCTTCCGGGCATACTCCGCCTTATCATGCATCATCTGCTCAGGGGAGACATAATAAGGCAACGGCATCCTTAAGTCCTCCTCCTTTTAGCCATCAGCCATCAGCCATCAGCCATCAGCCAAAGTCCAAAGGCTATTTCAAGCCCTCCTTCGCTCCTCCATAATGGCCTGATATAGAGCCTTGACTCTGTCCTCTTCCACGTCGGTGATGCCCTCCCTCGTGACCCTCTTGGTAGTGGGGTATATATCCCGCAGAAAGTCAGGGCCGGCCGTTCCCAGATCCTCCTCAGAGGCATCCAGTAGGGCCTCCAGGGCCGCCCGGAGGGCCTCCTCCTCGCTCATGTCCTTTTTATAAAGCCTCTTCAAAGTGGCCCGGGCCTCCCTCCCCCCCGAGCCAGTGGCGTGATAATCAGTCTCCTCATAACGTCCCCCGGTGAGGTCATACTTATAAATCTTACCCTCACCCCGCCTGGTATCGTAGCCTGCAAAGATGGGAATTACCACCAAGCCTTGGAGCGCAAAAGGGAAGTTGGCCTTGATCATCTGGGTCAGCTTATTGGCCTTACCCTCGGTGGAGAGTTCCACCCCCTCCAGCTTCTCATAGTGCTCCAGCTCTGTCTGGAAGAGGTGGACCAGCTCGAGGCAGGGACCGGCCACCCCAGCGATGGCAATGGCCGAATGCTCGTCGGCTTTATAGACCTTCTCGATCCTCCGGCCTGCTACCTGGTAGCCCTCGGTGGCCAGCCGATCTCCGGCGATGACCACCCCATCCCGGTACCTCAGGGCCAATACCGTAGTCCCCCGTGGAAGGGATGCCAGCGCCTTCTGCTCCTCCACCCCGCCCAAGTCAAGGCGGGGTAAGAGCGAGGGGCTAGAGGAGGCAAGCAAATCATAAAAGCTGGACCCCCAGAGATTGGCGGAAAAGAGGTCCTTCACTCTCCACCCCTTTGCACGTAGTTTCGCACGAACTCCTCTGCATTCTCCTCGAGGACGGCATCGATCTCATCAAGGAGTTTGTCCAGATCCTCCTTGAGCTTCTTACCCTTCTCCACGATATGAGGGCTGGCGGCAGCCTCTTTTGCCTCGGGTGCAGGCTCCTTTGTCCTCTGGACCCTTCGCTCCTGCTCAGGCATAACCCCTCCTACCCTGAAATATAGGCCAGGAGTTCAGCCGCTGTCTCCGAGCGGTCTAAGATCTCCCCTACCAGCTTCCGGGTGCCCCTTGCGGGCTCCAGCATAGGGACCTTCTTTATGGTGGGATCGCCGACGTCCAGCAAGATCGAACTCCAACTGGCCCCGTAGACATTCTCGCCGTATTTCTTGAGGCACATGCCACGGAAATAGGCCCTGGTATCGGCAGGGGGCCTCTCAATAGCCTCCCTGACCTCTTCCTCCCTAACGATCCTCTCCACCCTCCCATCTCGCTCCAGGAGGTAGTAGAGGCCCCGGTCCCTCTTGATGTCGTGATACTGAAGGTCCAGCATAGAGACCCTGAGGTCATCGAAGTCCAGGCCCTTTCGCTCTATGTAGCGGCTTATGAGCTCGCGTTTGATCACCCAGTCTATCTCCCTGGATAAGAGGCGGGGGTCCTCGGAGAGCCTCTCCAGGACATAGCCCCACTTATCCAGGATATCAGCAGTAATAGGATCCAACTCCCTTCCCTGATAGTAAGCCTGGGCCATCTCCAGATACTCCCTCTGGATCTCCACGGCGGAGAGCTCCCTGCCCCTCTTGAGCCTCACCTTCCTCTTACAGCCTATATCATGGGAGACCTCCTTGATGGCCCTCACTGGGTCCTCCAGGGTGAGGTCCTTTCTGATCCAGCCATCCTCTACCATACTGAGCACTATGGCGGTGGCCCCAACTTTTAGGTAGGTGGTGTATTCGCTCATGTTGGAGTCGCCCACGATGACGTGGAGCCTCCGGTACTTCTCCTCATCAGCGTGGGGCTCGTCGCGGGTGTTGATGA
>JACRGL010000022.1 GCA_016212365.1 Candidatus Methylomirabilota bacterium
ATGGGTTTCTTCATTTCCCTGATGTTCCTTGGCTGGCTAGGAATTCCTCAGTCCTTAACGGTGGTCTTGCCAGGGCTTCAGGTGGCCTGGGTAATCCTGGTGGTGATGACCGCCACTATGCTATGCACAGGGCTCATTAACCTGACCATCGACCGCGTTGCCTATAAGCCCTTACGCCGGGCCCCCCGCCTTGCCCCTTTGATCACTGCTGTGGGCGCCTCCTTCGCCCTTGAAAATATTATGCAGAACTGGTACGGACCGAGCCAGATCCTCTACCCCAATATCTTCCCCACTATCAACCTGGCGCCGCACATCTTTGGTCCTAATAGCCACATCCTCTTCACTACCAAGGACATCTTCCTCATCGCTGCCACAGTGCCCTTGATGATCGTCCTGACCCTCTTCATCCAGCGCACAAAGCTGGGCAAGGCCATGCGGGCCACGGCCCAGGATCGGGAGACAGCGGCAGCCATGGGCATCAACGTGGAACGGGTTATCATGGCAACCTTCTTCATAGGTGGGGCCCTGGCTGGTGCGGCTGGCATGGTGGTGGGAATCTACCTTAACACGGGACGGTATCTCATGGGCTTCGATGCCGGATTGAAGGCCTTCACCGCTGCGGTCCTGGGGGGCATCGGCAACATCGCTGGAGCCATGCTGGGAGGTTACCTCATCGGCTTCCTGTCCGTTTTCAGCGATCAATACCTCTCCTCTGCCTGGACCCGAGCGACTGTCTTTTCCATCCTGATCCTATTCTTGGTCTTCAAGCCTTCCGGCATTCTAGGGGAGAGGACACCGGAGAAGTACTAGCTAATCGTCCGAAGTCGGAAGGGTTAAGTTTTACCCGGACCACGGGCGTCGGACTTCAGATACCGCAAAATGGGTTGGACACAAAGGCCTGTAACCAATCGCAAACGGGCCGGGCCCCAAGGGCGGAATCGTCTATGGCAGCCCGCTTTGGCCCGCTGGCTACCGCCAAAACAGCGTAGGGTCATTGCCTGGGCCTCAGGGCTGATAGCCTTGGTGGCCTATCCCTTCATCGACAAGGCCCTAAACCTCCAAACCCTGAACGCCGCCACCGATGCCGCCGTTTTCGTAGTCTTGGCCTTAGGGCTTAATATCGTGGTCGGTTACGCGGGCCTCTTGGATCTGGGTTACGCTGCCTTCTTCGCCATCGGCGCCTATGCGACGGGCATCTTTACCTGGCCTGCCCATGGCCTTGAGTGGAACTTCTGGTTGGTCATCTGGATCAGTGTGGCCGTCGCTGCCATCTTCGGCATCATCATTGGAGCCCCCACCCTCCGGGTGAGGGGGGATTATCTGGCCATTATTACCTTGGCCTTCGGAGAGATCGTCCCTATCGCTATTCGGAACCTTTGGAACATCGATATTCGCATCGGGAACTATGTTCTCCTGGAGAATTTTAATCTGACTAATGGCCCTCAAGGCCTTAACCCCGTCGGTCGACCCTGGATCTTCGGCTTCGAGTTCGGCTTTGATCCGCTGCCCTGGTACTTTTTGATCCTAATCATTGGCGGGCTTTCCATTTTAGCCATGACCCGCCTGCAGGATTCCCGGCTGGGACGGGCCTGGATGGCCATCCGCGAGGACGAGACGGCCGCTGACTGCATGGGAGTTGACCCTATCCGGACCAAACTCCTGTCTTTTGCCCTTGGGGCGTCCTTCTCTGGTTTTGCTGGCGCCATATATGCCGCCAAGCTCCAGGCCATCTTCCCCGAACTTTTTCGATTCCAGGTCTCCATCATGATCCTGTGCATGGTCATCCTGGGTGGCATGGGAAACATCAAGGGTGTAGTCATCGGGGGTATGTTCATCATGTTCTTCGACCGAGTCATCCTGGCCCAATCGACCCAGTTGGTCCGGACCTTGGGCAGGAGTTTAAACATCGCTTCCCTGACAACGGTTGACCTTCAACTATGGCGGTGGTTCTTCTTCGGCATGACCCTGATCATCGTCATGGTCCTCAGGCCGGAAGGACTCTTTCCCAGCGCTCAGCGGGCTGCCGAACTCCATGAGAAGGAAGAATCCTTGGAGGGGGCAGGATTTGAAGAAGCCGGGGCCCTTGAAATAGACCCTACACTCCAGACCCAACCCCCCAAACCCCAGACTCAAGACCAACCGGATGTCTGATGTCGATGTCTGAGAAATGGCCCTTTTAGAAGCTAGGAAAGTCACCAAAAACTTTGGCGGCCTTATCGCCGTGAACGAGGTGGATTTTGCCCTTGAAAAGGGGATGATCGCGGGCCTCATTGGCCCCAACGGGGCCGGCAAGACCACCTTTTTTAATATGATGACGGGCCTCTATAGTCCCACCTCGGGCCACTTATACTTTGATGGCCAGGAAGTCACGGGCCTGAGGCCCAACCGTATCACGGCACGAGGTATAGGTCGTACCTTCCAAACCATCCGCCTTTTTGCTAACATGACTGCCCTGGAGAATGTCTTGGTGGGCATGAACTGCAGGCTGCGCGCTAATTGGGTCGGGGCAATCTTTCGTCTTCCATCGGTAGTGGAGGAGGAGAGACGGGCAAAGAAACGGGCCATGGAACTCTTGGAATACGTTGGACTGGGGGGGAGGCAATGGGTCATTGCCAAGAACCTCCCTTACGGCGACCAGCGTCGCTTGGAGATCGCCCGGGCCTTGGCTACGGAACCAAAGCTTCTGCTCCTTGATGAGCCTACGGCAGGCATGAATCCAAAGGAGACCGACACATTGACGGAGTTCATAGGGTTGCTAAGGCGGGATTTGGGCTTGAGCATCCTTCTCATCGAGCACCGCATGGAGGTGGTCATGAGGGTATCGGACCGGGTTACCGTCCTAGACTACGGCGTCAAGATCTCTGAGGGAGCCCCTACTCAGGTGCAAAAGGACCCCAGAGTTATCGAGGCCTATCTCGGCAAAGGTGCAACAGAGGGTTATGCTTGAACTCAGGGACATTCATACTTATTATGGCAGGATCAGAGCCCTTAGGGGGGTTTCGCTTATCGTCCAGAGAGGCGAAGTGGTTACCCTAATCGGCAGCAACGGGGCCGGCAAGACCACTACTTTAAAGACAATCATTGGTGCTTTGAAGCCCAGGCAGGGAACTATCACCCTTAATGGGACGCGTATTGATGGGCTTCCCACAGATCGAATCGTCCGCCTGGGGATTGCCCAGGCCCCAGAGGGTAGAAGGATCTTTCCCAGAATGACTGTCCTGGAAAACCTTGAGCTGGGTGCCTTCACCCGCACTGATAATGAGCATATCAAAGAGGATATGGAACGGGTATTTGGCCTCTTTCCCCGACTGAAGGAGAGGCTCCACCAGAAAGGGGGGACCCTCTCCGGGGGTGAGCAGCAGATGTTGGCCATCGGCAGGGCCCTGATGGCCCGTCCCAAAGTGCTTCTATTGGATGAGCCGTCCATGGGGCTTTCCCCCATCCTCGTGGAGACCATTTTTGAAATCATCCGCGACATAAATAGCCAGGGTATAACTATTCTGTTAGTTGAGCAGAACGCCAGGATGGCCCTGCGTGTGGCCCATCGGGGATACGTCATCCAGACAGGCGAGATCGTGCTCCACGACACAGCTAAAGACCTCTTGAAAAGCGACCTGGTGAGAAAGTCATATTTGGGCGAGAAGTGAATTGTACTGGTAAT
This sequence comes from Candidatus Methylomirabilota bacterium, assembly GCA_016212365.1. GTDB lineage: Bacteria > Methylomirabilota > Methylomirabilia > Methylomirabilales > JACRGL01 > JACRGL01. The sequence continues at coordinate 3,662 of JACRGL010000022.1, forward strand.
CTGTTAAGGGGCTGGAAAAGCCCAGAGAATCAGCCATGAGATCCGTGCTACCCCCTCTAAGGGATGGATCAAAAAGCGCGAGATGGGCTTTGGCCATTCTTCTTACCTTTGGCGCAAACTTCGCCCAAGGGGCAGAGGTAATAAAGATCGGCGTGGCGGGACCCATGAGTGGAGAACTGGCCAAGATGGGACATAACCTCAGAACTGGCGTGGAAATGGCGATCGCCGAGTGGAACACCACCGGAGGGGTTCTGGGCAGCAAAATCGAACTCTTGGTGGGTGATGACCAACTCGACCCCCTTCAGGCCAAGAGGGTAGCTCAAAAAATGGTCAAAGAGGGTGTCTGGGGGATTATTGGTCATTTGAATTCTAGTTCCTCCATCTCTGCCTCAACGGTATATAACGAGGCGGGGATACCCCAGATCACTCCTTCATCCACTGATCCCCGTCTCACCGAGCAAGGCTTCGGTAATGTCTTCCGCACCTGCGGCCGGGACGATCAGCAAGCCGCAGTGGCAGCGGATTTCATATCCAATCATTTAAAGGCAAGACGGGTAGCTGTGATCCACGACAAGACCCCTTATGGACAAGGCCTGGGCGAGGCCTTCAAAAGGGCGGTGAGTAAAAGAGGGAAGGGGCTCGTTGTGGCTTATGAGGGGATCACCCAAGGGGACCAGGATTATACAGCAGTCCTGAACAAGATCAAGACGACGCGCCCTCAGGCTATATACTTCGGTGGCATTTACCCTGATGGAGGTCTTGTCCTCAGGCAGGCAAGGGAATTGGGCATCAAGGCATTCTTCGTGAGCGGAGACGGGGTCATCGACCCGGAGTTTGTGAAGATCGCCGGGGAGGAGGCCGCCCTCGGGAGCTATTTGACCTTCTCCCCGGATCCGGCATTGGTCCCCTCGGCCAGCGCCTTCATCGAGAAGTATAAGAAGAAGTACGGAGGTTTGGGCCCTTATTCCATCAGCGCCTACGATGCCACCAATGTGCTGCTGCACGCCATCCAGTTGGCCAAGCCCAAAGACAACACCAAAAAGGAGCTGATCAAGGTCTCTAAGGCCATCCATGCCATGACCCATGAGGGCACATTGGGAAGGCTCCGGTGGGATAGAAAAGGGGACTTAGTCGACTCGCCTTACGTGGTATATATCACCAAGAAGGGAGGTAGATTCGAAGGCTGGTTTGAGCAGATTACTGACTTTCCCCCTGGACCACGTCCCCCGGCAAAAGGGATTAAGGGAACCTTCAAGAAGTGAATAATTTCTCAAAATGGCCTTCAGCGTTGGGTGCAGTCCAGACGCAGATCCTACCAATAGACCCTGGGGAACCTCAAGATCCTCCATTATTCGAGGCCTGCAAGGTTTTAGAAAAGGGAGGGTTGGTAGCCTTTCCTACCGACACCTTCTACGCCCTGGGTGCAGACCCGTTTAACCCCCTCTCTGTAGAGAAGGTATTCTTGGCGAAGGGGAGGGATAGGTCAAAGCCCCTCCTTCTCCTGGCCGCCGACCTGGAAATGGTGGTCCAGGCTGTGCTTGAAATTCCCCCATCAACCAGGGAATTGATTTGTCACTTTTGGCCTGGTCCCCTGACTCTAGTGATGAGGGCCTCACCCCGGCTGCCTCCCCTGGTCACAGCCGGCACTTCTAAGGTGGGAATCCGTGTCCCTCAATCTCCCATTTCCTTGGCCTTGCTAAACAAGATGGCCCGTCCCCTCACTGGCACCAGCGCCAACTCCTCGGAGGCTAAAGATGCTATCACAGCAGGGGCAGTATGGGAAGACCTCAGGGGCCGGATTGATTTAATCCTGGACGGTGGTCCAAGTCCTGGGGTAGCCCCCTCCACCATCCTAGATGTAACCACCTATCCCCCCATCCTGCTCCGTGAAGGGACTATATCCAGGGAGGTAATTGCGGCCATCGTGCCCGTAACTATTGCCGGGACAAAGGGGACATAAGGTTTTGTCATTCCCCTAGATTCTTACAAAATTGTTGAATTTCTTTATATTAAGTGTTATTTTTATTATATAAAGCTAGGGCCTCGGAATCTTTACTATTGGAAGGTCTCTTTTATGCGGGTTGAGGAAATCCTAGATAAAGTAAGCAAATATAACCCCAAGGCAGACCTGGAGACCTTGCGGCGGGCTTACGACTTTGCCGCAAAGGTCCATAAAGGCCAGGAACGCCGCTCGGGCGAGCCTTACTTCTCTCATCCCTTAGAGGTAGCCGGGATCCTGGCTGATCTCCGAATGGATGTGGCAGCTTTGGCTGCGGGCCTGCTCCACGACGCCGTTGAGGATACCTTCACTACCCTGGAGGAAGTAAGGGAGAATTTCGGACCAGAGATTGCTGCCCTGGTAGATGGAGTTACCAAGATCAGTAAGATCCCCTTCTCTAGCCGCGTGGAACACCAGGCCGAGAACCTTCGCAAGATGGTCATGGCTATGTCAAAGGATATCAGGGTCCTCCTGGTCAAGCTGGCGGATAGGCTCCATAATATGCGCACCTTGGACCCCCTTCCCCAAGAAAAGCGTCGAAAGATTGCCCAAGAAACCCTGGACATCTATGCCCCCCTGGCCCACCGGTTAGGGATTGCCTGGATCAAATTGGAGCTGGAGGATCACGCCTTACGCCATCTGGATCCCGAGGCCTATCGCGACCTGGTGGCCAAGGTGGCCAAGAAGCGCAAGGAGCGGGAAGGCGAAATCAACGAGGCCATCAAGATCCTGCGCCAGAGGCTGACAGATGTAGACATAAGGGCAGAGATCACCGGAAGGCCCAAGCACTTTTATAGTATTTATAAGAAGATGCAGGATCAGAAGAAGGAGTTCGATGAGATATATGACCTTACTGCTGTGCGAGCGATCACCGACTCCCTGAAAGATTGCTATGGAACCCTGGGCGTGGTGCACACCCTGTGGAAACCCATCCCTGGGCGTTTTAAGGACTTCATTGCCATGCCCAAATCCAACATGTATCAGTCCTTACATACCACCGTTATAGGACCCAAAGGGGAACCAGTAGAGATCCAGATCCGCACCCAGGAGATGCACAAGATCGCCGAGGAAGGGATCGCCGCCCACTGGCGCTATAAGGAAGGGAAGACTGACTTCGATCAGATCGATAAGGGCTTTGTCTGGCTAAGACAGCTCTTGGAATGGCAGCGGGAGCTCAAGGACTCTAGGGAGTTCATGGATACAGTAAAAGTGGACCTCTTTCCTGATGAGGTCTATGTCTTCACCCCCAAAGGGGATGTGAAGGCCTTCCCTCGAGGGGCTACCCCTATTGACTTTGCATTCGCCGTTCACACAGATGTAGGGTTCCGCTGCGTTGGTGCCAAGGTCAATGGGCGTCTGGTCCCCTTGAGGTCCGAACTCCAAAATGGGGACATCTGTGAAATCCTCACTGACCCAAAGCACGTGCCTAGCAAAGACTGGCTCAAGATCGTCAGAACCTCTCGAGCTCGGAGCAAGATCAAGCAGTGGATCAAGAATGAGGAACAGGCCAGGAGCATAAGCCTGGGGAAGGAGCTCTTGGAGCGGGAGATCCGACGGCTCGGAAAGAGCCCTTCCCAATTACTGAAAGGGGAGAGCCTGGCAAAGGCCCTGGAGAGGTATGGCCTTGGTTCCGAAGAGGAGTTCTTAGCAACGGTAGGTTACGGCAAGCTTTCTCCCCGTCAGGCTGCCCTACGCCTGCTTCCCCCTGAAGAGGTACAGCGAGCCCTGGAGGCCGAGGAGAAAAGGGAAAGGCGGACGCAGCGCCGGCCCCGTTCGGAGGAAGGGGTCAAGATCAAAGGTGTGGATGATATCCTGGTCCGTTTCTCCAAGTGCTGTAACCCTGTCCCGGGGGACGAGATTATAGGTTTCATTACTCGTGGCCGGGGGGTTTCTATCCACACCATCGACTGCCCCAATGCCGAACAGCTCCTATACGATCCTGAGCGCCAGATCAAGGTGGATTGGGATGGGGAGCGAAAGACCCCCCATCAGGTAAAAATCCGGGTGGTGATCGGTCGCGACCGGCCTGGAGTCCTGGCGGAAATCAGTTCTGCCATCTTCTCCACCAACGTTAACATCGCTCAGGCAGAGGTGCGGGTGACCGAAGAGCGGAGGGGGCTTAATACCTTTGTTTTAGAGGTCACCGATCTGGCCCAGCTTCAAGCGGCCATGAAGGCCATTGCCAAGATCGACGGGGTGATGGGGGTGGAGAGGATAAGGACCCTCTAACCCGGATTATGCTTTGCACAATCCGGGTCGGGGGTCAGCTTACTTTCTGCACCCGGCCCGAGCGGAGGCAGCGGGTGCAGACGTAGAGGTAGCGGGGGCCGTTTCCCACGAGCACCCGCATCCTGTGGACGTTTGGATATTGCCTTCTGCGGGAGACGTTGTGGGCGTGGCTGATCTGATGTCCAAATTGCGGACCTTTGCCACAGATCTGGCAACGAGTTGCAGCCATGGAGACCTCCTTGTTGATAGGATCTATCGGCGGCGGGGATACTAACCCATCTTTTTTTGAAAATCAAGCCTTTTCTTTCCTGCCTAAAGGGTAGATGGTCGATCTCCAGACCTCTATTCAATACGTCAAGGGCATCGGCCCTAAAAGGGCAAAGCTCTTGGAGAAGCTAGGGGTCCGGACCATCGAAGACGCCCTCTATCTCCTTCCCCGACGTTATGAGGACCGGCGCAACCTGAAGCCCATCGCCGAAGTAAGGGTGGGGGACCTGGAAACAGTAGCGGGCGAAGTCCTCGCTTCGGGCCTCCACCAGACCCGGCGTGGCCTATCGATTTTTGAACTCGTAATAGGGGACCGGACGGGAATCTTGTCCGCCAAGTGGTTTAACCAACCCTATCTTCAGGGAAGGTTCAAGAAGGGGGAGCAGGTTATCCTGTCGGGAAAGGTGAGCTATGGGCTGGGCCTCCAGATGCTCAACCCGGAGCATGAGACCCTTCTGCCAGAGGACGAGCCCATCCATACCGCCAGGGTGGTTCCCATCTATCCCCTTACCCAAGGCCTTTCCCAGCGGTCCCTCCGCTCTTTAATGAAGGCAGTAACGGAGAACTATGCCCTTGAGGCCCCAGACCATCTCCCCCCAGGGATCCTGGCCAAAAACGGGCTCCTGCCGTTGCCTGAGGCCCTTCACCAGATCCATTTCCCCTTAGACCTAGAGGCTGCTGAGAGCGCCCGTCGCCGCTTAGCCTTTGATGACTTCTTTCTATTAGGGCTGGGACTGGCCCTAATGAGGCGGGAGGTCCGGGTAGTTACTGATGGTATCTCCTTTCCCAGGCCATCTCCCTTGGAGGAGCGCGCCTGCCAAGGTTTACCCTACTTTCTCACCGCGGCACAAGAGCGGGCTCTGGCCACTATCAAGGCCGATATGGCCCGGCCCCGCCCCATGAATCGCCTTCTCCAAGGGGACGTGGGTGCTGGGAAGACCATAGTGGCCTTCCTAGCGGCCTTGGTGGCCATTGATCACGGCTATCAGGCGGCCCTTATGGCCCCCACAGAGATTCTGGCTGATCAGCATTACCTCCGGGCCCAGGGTCTTTTGGGACCACTGGGGATTGCTGTACGTCTCCTAAATGGGAGCCTTAAAGCCCCCCTTCGACGGAGGGTAATGACTGAGATCAAGGAGGGGAAGGCCCAGCTCACCGTGGGGACCCACGCCCTCATCCAGGAGGGGGTAGAGTTTGCCAACTTGGGCTTCATTATCATTGATGAACAGCACCGCTTTGGTGTTCTCCAGCGGGCTGGGCTCCAAAAGAAGGGTTACCGGCCTGATGTCCTAGTGATGACGGCTACCCCTATCCCCCGAACCCTGGCCCTTACCCTCTATGGGGACCTGGACCTTACAATCATTGATGAGATGCCGCCAGGCCGGCGTCCTGTTAAGACCTACCTGGTCCATGAAGGAAGGCGGGAAGGGGTCTACAGATTTATCGCCCGGGAACTCCGGGCAGGACGCCAGGCCTACGTGGTTTGCCCTTTAGTGGAGGAGACAGAAAAGGCGGATTTAAAAGCCGCAGTAAAAATGGCCAGGGAACTAGCCCGCGCTCCTTTCCGAGATTTCCGAGTGGGGCTGCTCCATGGAAGGATGCCCCTCCCGGAGAAGGAGGCTGTAATGGGTGCCTTCCAGAGGGGGGAGTTGGACCTCTTGGTGGCCACCACTGTGGTGGAAGTAGGGGTGGATGTCCCCAATGCCTCGGTAATGCTTATCGAACATGCCGAGCGCCTGGGTCTCTCACAACTCCATCAGTTGCGAGGCCGGGTAGGCCGATCCCGCCACTCCTCCTACTGCTTCCTTTTGCCTGCTTCATCCCACTCCACCGAGGCTCGGGAGCGCCTCCAGGCCCTGGTGGAGCATGCGGACGGCTTCCTGATCTCAGAGAAGGACTTAGAGATAAGGGGCCCGGGCGATTTTTTCGGTACTCGCCAATCGGGCCTCCCCGATCTCAAGGTAGCCAACCTCATCAGGGATACCAAGATCCTGGAGATAGCTAGGGAAGAGGCATTTTCCTTAATAGAGCTCGACCCGTGCTTGGACCTGGAGGACCACCGCCTTCTCAAGGCAGCCCTCCGTAAGCGCTGGCAGGACGGGCTTCGAATGTTTACCGTCGCATGAGATCGGAAAAGCCTTGGCAAAAATAGGCCTTTATGTTAGCATTACACCATGCGGGTAATCGCCGGATCCGCCCGGGGGAAACGTTTAGAGACCAGAAGGGTTCGGTCTCTGCGCCCTACCTCCGATTATATTCGGGAGGTCCTGTTCAATATCTTAAGGGACAGGGTGAGGGATTCGAGGTTCCTCGATCTCTTCGCTGGAAGCGGTGCCGTGGGTATCGAGGCCTTGAGTCGGGGGGCCCAAAAGGTTACCTTCGTAGAAAGGGATCCCTTCTCAATCCGCCTTATCCGGCGCAACTTGGAACGCCTGGGTCTCCTGGCAGCGGGAGAGCTCTTCCAAGGGGAGGCCCTACGAGCCCTGGAGTCCCTTAAGGCCTGGGGAAAGCGCTATAACTTGATCTATGTGGATCCCCCTTACCAGGGGACCTTAGCGGAGGATGCCTTGGAGGCCATCTCTCAAGGGTCTCTCTTAGAGGACGAAGGCTTGGTGGTGGTAGAGCATTTCCATAAACGAGGGCTTCCCCAAGAAGTGGGTTGTCTTAAGAAGCTCCGCGAGAAGCGTCACGGCCAGGCCAAGCTCTCCATTTACGGAAAACCTTAGACCAAAAGGAGTGCCATGAAGAGAATCGCCGTGTACCCCGGCACCTTCGACCCCTTCACTAATGGCCACATCGACATTGTGGAGAGGGGACTACGGATCTTCGACGAGCTGATCGTGGCCGTGGCTGCAAACCCCCATAAGTCCCAGCTCTTTACAGTGGAGGAGCGGAAGGAGATCATCCGAGACGCCATCAAAGATATGCGAAATGTGCGGGTGGACTCCTTCGATGACCTCTTAGTCGACTATGTGCGAAACCAGAAAGCCAATGTGGTAATCCGGGGATTAAGGGCCGTTTCCGACTTCGAGTACGAGTTCCAAATGGCCTTGATGAATCGCAAGATCTGCGAAGAGGTAGAAACGGTCTTCATGATGCCCAACCAGGCCTATTCCTACTTGAGCTCCCGCATTGTAAAGGAGATCGCCCTTCTGGGGGGCTCGGTCTCCGGGCTAGTGCCGCCTCTGGCTGAGAAGATGCTACGGGAGCGGTGTCAGGCTTTGGGGAAAGGAGCCAAATAAAATCCATTGATATAAGGAGGAACGCATGAGGTTAGCAAATCGGGCAAGGGGTATCAGTCCCTCATCCACCTTGGCTATAACCGCCAAGGCCAAGAGAATGATGGCTCAGGGGATTGATGTGGTGAACTTCGGTGCCGGGGAGCCAGATTTCGACACCCCGGAGAACGTCAAAGAGGCGGCTATAGCCGCCATCCGCTCTGGCTTTACCAAGTACACTCCGGCCTCGGGGTCGGAAGAGCTTAAGGATGCCGTCATTGCAAAGCTGAA
>JACRGL010000176.1 GCA_016212365.1 Candidatus Methylomirabilota bacterium
GATCCTAGCCCTGCTATTCCTCCTCGCTGCCAGGCACTACGTGGCCATCAAGGATTATAGTTCCCTCGCCTATTCCAAGGTTGAGCGGAAGAGGCTCTCAGCCCTCATGAGGTGGCTGGTGGTGGCCTTTCTTAGCGCTGTTATGATGTTTGCCTTTATCCCTTATATTGGTGTGACCCTGGACGCCTTCGGTAAGGGCTGGTCCCTTACCCCCATCCCTGTAAAATACACTTTAGGCTATTTTACGCGAGTGATCATTGAAACCCCAAAATTCATCCTGAACAGCTTCCTTTATTCGGGATTGGCTGTCCTCCTCTGTATCGCCGTCGGTGTCCCCATTGCCTGGATCCTGGCCAGGACCAATGTCCCAGGAAAGAACCTCCTTGATTCTTTAAATACCTTAATCCTGGCCATCCCTGGGACGGCCATCGGGGTTGCCTACATCCGGGCCTTTCATTTCCCCTTCCCCTTCCTCGGATACGGCCTCACCAGCATGTGGATCATTTTGCCCCTGGTTTTGGCGGTCCGCCGCCTCCCTTACACCGTGCGGGGATCTTATGCTTCCCTCTTATTGGTCCACCGCTCGCTGGAAGAGTCGGCCGAGAGCGTAGGGGCCACCAAGTTTAAGACCTTCCGGGACGTAACCCTCCCCCTCACATGGAAAGGGATCCTGGTGGGCTCCCTCTTCTCCTTCATGACCTCGCTCCAAGAGGCCTCGGCCTCCATCTTCCTCTCCCTGGGCGGATGGGAGATGATGACCGTGGGCATCTTTAACTTCTATACCTCCGGCTCCATCAATGAGGCGGCGGCCCTGGGCTTCATCCTAATCCTGGTAGCTGCGGCCAGCCTTTATGTCATTAACCGAGTGGCCGGCACCCGAATGGGTGGTATGTTCGGTTAACGGTTTCATCCCGCCTCCCTTTTTATATCCTCAAGAAGACGTAAGACTCAAGACCTGACTATTGTCCTTGACTTACCTCCCCTTTTTATCTATATTTATACTGAAAATCCCCTGCCGCCTGAGGCGGGCAACTACTCCGCCGGGCGGAATGTATGTAGCATGTAAACGGGAGATTTAAGCGGTGTTTAAGAGATTCTATACCAGCCTCCGTTTTAAGATGACGGTCGGGGTGATCCTCATCCTGATCGCCGTGATGAGCGTCGTTTACTTCCTTCAATACAACTGGTTCCGCCGTGAGATGATCGAGAGGTTGGGTCTCTCCTCCACCCCTTTAAGCGATGTAATTAAGGGGAGCCTAAAGCACGCCATGGAGACGCGGAACCTGGAGGAGATTACCTATATCATCGAAAACGTCAGCAAACAAAAAGGGGTGATAAAGGTCTTCGTGGCCGATAAGAAGGGCGAGATCAAGATCTCCCCTGATAGGACAGAAATCGGGAGAAGGCTGGCGCCCCAGGACCCCACCTGTCAGATCTGCCACCGCCTCGGGCCCGAGAACCGCAATAAGACCGTGATCTTCAAGACAGAGACCGGTGTGAGGATTTTCCGAAACGTGAATCCCATCGCTAACGAACCCGAATGCTATAGCTGCCACGACCGCAAGGACAAGCTCAACGGTGTGCTTATTAGCGACTTCTCCATGGCTGAGGTGGATAAGGAGCTCTCCTCTAAATTTAAGGAGATGCTCCTTTCCCTGCTCTTTACCGTGGCTGTGACGGTCCTCACCATTAGCTTCACCATGAACCGGTTAGTGATCAGCAAGCTGGAGAGGTTCGTGAAGGCCACCAAGGCCCTGGGTAAGGGTGACCTGGACCTGAGGGTAAAGGTGGAGGGGGAGGATGAGATAGGTGAGCTCGCCGCATCCTTTAATGAGATGGTAGAAAGCCTGCGGAGGGCCAGGGAGCTCCGGGAGAGAAAGGAACTGTTGGAAAACGTCCTCAATAACGTGAAGGAATCCATTATCGTCTTTGATCCCGAGGAGGCCATAATTGCCTTCAGTCGGGGCTCCGAGCAGACCTTCGGATATCGGGCGGAGGAGGTTGTTGGTAAGAAATACACTACCCTGGGCGAGGAGCGGCATGGAATACTGGGGGTGATCAAAAACAGGGGGACCTTTAGTGGCGAGTTAAGATTGAGGAGCAAGGATGGTAGGTATTTTCCGGCCCAGGTCCATGTCATGCCCCTCTGGAACGAGCGCGACGAGCTTTTGGCCTTTGTGGAGATAGCGCGAGACCTCACTGAGGAGAAGGTGAAGGAGAGGCTCCAGCAGCAGCTCATACACTCAGAAAAGCTGGCGGCTACTGGGCAGCTAGCGGCGGGGGTGGCCCACGAACTCAACAACCCCCTGGGTAATGTCCTTCTTTACTCGAAGCTCCTCATGGAGGAGCTGGAGCCCCATGATATTAAGTATAAGAATACCAAGAACATCGTTGACAACACCCTGAGGTGTAAGGAGATCGTGAGGAACCTGCTGGATTACGCCAAGGAGTCTGAGGTCCACATGGCCATCAACGACATCAATGAGATTGCGGAAACCTCTGTGCGGATGCTCGGCAACGAGATGCGGATCAACAACATAGAATACGAACTCCGGCTGGATAGAGACCTCCCAAAGATCACCTGCGACCGCAATCAGCTCCAGCAGGTATTCGTTAACCTCATCCAAAATGCTATCCAGGCCATCGAGAATCACGGCAGAATAGAGATCTTTACCACAAAGAGCCCGGAAGGAGATGGGGTCATCGTGGGGGTAAAGGATAATGGAAAGGGGATCCCGGCAGAGGCTTTGAGCAAGGTCTTCGAGCCGTTTTACACCACCAAAGAGAAGGGCACGGGCTTAGGGTTATCCATCTGCTATGGGATTGTGGAGAGGCATAAAGGGAAGATATGGGTGGAGAGCCTCTGCCAGGGTGAGGATGGGCGAGGGGCTGCCTTGACCGGTGAGCCAAGGGAGGAGAAAGGCACCACATTTTATGTGAAGCTGCCCCTGGTTTAAGGCTCAGAATATAAAACTTGGGGTGAGGCGGTGCCTCGAAGTAGAAGGTCAACATGGGAGATCTAAGGTTAGACAAGCCCTTTGTGGGTCGACGCATCCTCATCGTGGATGATGAGGTGGATACCCTGGATGCATGTGCCCAGATCCTGAGCAAGGATGGGTACGAGGTGGAGACGTCCGATAATGCCCCTAAGGCCCTGGAAATGGTAAAATCCCGCCTATACGACGTGGCCCTCACAGATCTCAAAATGCCCAAGATGGATGGGATCGAGCTCCTGAAGGCCATAAAGAGGGTTGACCCCGAGGTAGCGGTGGTAATGATTACCGGCTATGCCACTATCGAAACAGCGGTGGAGTCCATGAAGGAAGGGGCCTACAATTATATCCCCAAGCCCTTCACCCCTGATGAGCTTCGGATTGTGGTCAGGAAGGCCTTAGAGAAACAGGACCTCTGGCGAGAAAACAGGGAACTCAAGGAGAGGCTATACCGGAGGGGCGAGGACTTGGTGATGGTGGGAGAGGGCGAGGAGATGGGTAAGCTTCGCCAGCTCATTGAAAGGGTGGCCGCCACCGATTCCACCGTCCTCATCTACGGGGAGACCGGGACCGGGAAGGAGTTGGTGGCCCGGGAGATTCACGGAAAGAGCCGGCGGGTAGCCAATCCTATGGTTACCGTCAACTGCGCGGCCATTCCCACTGATCTTCTGGAAAGCGAGCTCTTTGGCTATGAGAAAGGGGCCTTCACCGGTGCTACACGGCGGAAGAAGGGGAGCTTCGAACTGGCCCACGGGGGTTCCCTCTTTTTGGATGAGATTGGAAGCTTGGGATTGGATTTACAGGCGAAGATCTTGCGGGCCCTTCAGGAGAAGGAGATAAACCCTGTGGGTAGCGAGAGGAGGATGTTTGTAGACGTCAGGATCATCGCTGCCACCAACAGGAACCTCAAGGAGGCCACCAAAAAAGGGGAATTCCGAGAGGACCTCTTTTATCGGCTAAACGTGGTGCCTATCCGCCTTGCCCCTTTAAGGGAGAGAAAAGAGGATATCCCCCTTTTAGTGGAACACTTCCTCCAGAGATACAATCGAAAGCTGAACAAGAGGATCCAGGGTATTACCGAGGAGGCCATGGGGCTCTTGATGGTCTACGATTGGCCTGGGAATATCCGGGAGCTGGAGAATGCCGTGGAACGGGCCATGATACTGGAAGATGGCGAGATGCTGGATCTCCGGGATTTCCGCCAGATCGTCCATGAGGGGGAAGAAGAGTGGGCAGATAGGAAAGCCCCCCCGGAGGGGGATTTGGACCTTCAATCCCTGCCATCCCTGGAAAAGGTGGAGAGGGATTACATCCTGGAAGTCCTTCGGGCCACTAAATGGAATCGAAAAAGGGCCTCGGAGATCCTGGGCATTAGCACGGTGACTATTTGGAGGAAAGTCCAGGGGCAGCAATAAAGGATTTCAAAATTTAATATTGCCTTCCAATTTTAAATGCCCTTTAAAAGGCGGGGGAAAGGGAATTGCGGGCTAGGATTAAAAATTGAAATAGAGCGATAGGACGATATAGGTGCCTGCCAAAAGGCAGGGTTAATATAATTCCTTGAATTTAAGCCACTTAAAGGATTTTAAGTGGTTTTTTTGTTTTCGGCACCCTTTTTGCTGTAATCAGGGTGGAGACATTTCCAATGTTTGGCCGGAAAAACCTGGCTTATCTGCCCATAAGAAAGGTGGTTTAGGTAAAGATGAAAGCGCCCTTATGGATATCTAATCTTTTCAATAACAGCCTCCGACCAGGGACCAAACGCCTCTTAGTAGTTGACCATGAAGAGGATTCCCGGAAGGCCATCGTCGAGTATTTCCTGTCGAGGGGCTATCAAGTCCTGAGCGCAAGGAGTGGAGTGGAGGCCATATCCAAGGCCATCGACAAGGGGATGGACGTCATTATCATGAAGGCCCTGCTCCCGGGCCTTTCGGGATATGAAGCCGCCCCTATCATCAAGAAGATAAACCCCGAGGTCCATATCATTTTGACCTTGAAGGATGACCCCCCCGAAGACCCCCAAGAGGCCCAGCAGGTGGATTTCTTCCATTGCTTCTTGGAGCCCCTGAAGCTGGAGGAGATCGAGCGAGCCATCCAATTGCCGGTGACATGATAGGTCCCGGCTCTTAATAAGGAGGGAGGGAAATGATTTCCAAAAGGAGCTGGCCCCTATTTGTGGTCATTGCCTTGGTCTTGATGAGGGTCGAGGGGGCGGAGGCCCGATCTCCTTACAAAATGGAAGGTTCCACTTACACCAGCAGCAAGGTATGTGCCGCCTGCCATGGACAAATCTACGACCGATGGAAAAGCTCGCGCCACGCTTTGTCGGCAGAGAACCCCATTTTCAAGGCGGCTTACCTGGAAGCCTACAAGGAAAGTGCTGGAGGGGCTAAATACCTCTGCCTCCGTTGCCATGCCCCCACCACTATCGTCACCAGGGATTACGAGCTCAGGAAGGAGATCACCAAAGAGGGGGTGACTTGCGATTTTTGCCATACGGTGAGGAAGGTGGATTTAAACAACTCAGGGAATCCCTTCAAAATTGAGCCTGGCTTGATGAAAAGGAGCACTTTAAGGAGGGCTTCCTCCCCTGCCCATCAAACGGAATACTCTGAGTTACACGACTCTTCCCTCCTCTGCGCCGCTTGCCATGAATACCGGACTCCCGATGGCCTTCCTATCACCAGCACCTACTCGGAGTGGAAAAATTCCCCTTACCCGGCGGAGGGAAAGCAGTGTCAATACTGTCACTTTCCCCCCCTGGAAGGGAATGTGGTGCTCCCTATCATTAAGGAGGCCAAGGGGAAGTTTATAAATGAGCATAGGCTGGCTCATTCCACCTCCGATTTAAAGAAGGCGGTGAAAGTGGAGATTGCCGAAGTCAAGAGGATTAGGGATAGATTGAGGGTCTTAGTGAAGGTGACCAACGCTGGCTCTGGCCACATGGTCCCCACCGGGCTTCCCTCGCGGAAGCTGGTCCTCCAGGTAGACGTAAAGACGCAAAAAAATCAAAAGAAGAGGATTTCCGAGATTCGAGAGAGCCGGATCTACCAGAAAGTCCTGGTTAGTGAGGACGGGAAAAACCTGATCCGGGATAGCGAAATCATGCTGAAAAGGGGTAGGGTGACCATCGCCCAGGACAATCGCCTTGCCCCCCGGGAGACCAGGAACGAGGAGTTTACCTTCTTTGTGCCAAGCGATTTAGACTTGGTAGTGAGTGCCCAGATTGACTATCTCTACAGGCCCCTGGTTTTGGGAGAGACCGAAATGAGGGTAGAGATGGCACGGGATGAGAAACTCTCCCCTGCTTTTTGATTAAGTGGGATTATGGGCAATGTCCAAAGTCCGGTATGCCATGGTCATAGATCTGCGGCGCTGTATTGGCTGCCATAGCTGTTCTGTGGCATGCAAGAGTGAAAACAGCGTGCCTTTAGGCGTCTATAGGACCTGGGTAAAGCAGGTGGAGAAGGGGAGGTATCCCCAGGTGAGCAAGCACTTCCTGCCCACCTTATGCAACAATTGCGAGAATCCCATATGCCTCCAGAACTGCCCTACCAAGGCCACTTACCGGCGAGATGACGGCATTATCATGGTAGATGAGCACCGTTGCATCGGCTGCAAGTATTGTATCTATTCCTGTCCATATGATGTTAGATACGTCAATCCCCTTAAAAGGTATGTCCAGAAGTGCTATTGGTGCTTTCACCGGGTGGACGCTGGCCTCGAACCCGCCTGCGTAGATACGTGTCCGGCCCGGGCCAGGATCTTTGGGGACATCAATGACCCCAACAGCGAGGTGGCTCGGCTGATTGCCACCAACCCCGTCCAGGTCTTGAAGCCAGAGAAGGCAACTATCCCCCAAGTTTATTATATTGGCGCCGATTTTCAGACCATGAAGGCTCGGGGACTTGGGCATGAGGGCGAGGGATGGAAGAGATAAATGTAGTTTACAACGTCCACCATGAGATCCCTTTAGGGGTACTCCTGGCCAACTATTTTTACATGACGGGCCTGAGCGCCGGTTCCTTCATCCTATCCACTCTGGCCTATGGCTTCGGGATAAAAAAGTATAAGCCCATTGGCAAGGTGGGAGTGGTCCTGGCCACCCTTCTGCTGGTTTTGGCCCCCTTAAACCTGCTGATAGATATGACCCTGCCCTGGAGGTTCTGGCACCTCTTTGTCTACCTCAACCCCACCTCCCCTATAACCTGGGGGAGCTTTTTGCTCATCATTTACCCTTTAAACTGCATAATCTATGGCTATTTTATGTTTAAAGGCGACGAGAAAAAGACCAAGGTCTTCGGCCTAATCGGGATCCCCCTGGCCCTTTCGGTGCATGGATATACCGGATTTATCCTGGCCCTGGCCAAAAGGGGTCTGATCAATACTGCCCTCATGCCTACCCTCTTTCTGGTCTCGGCCATGGTCTCGGGGATAGCCCTCATGATCCTGGTGGTCATCGTCAAGGACCGCTTTTTCTCTGCTAAGCGAGAGGTGGATCGGGAACTCATATTTGACCTGGGAAAGATCCTGGCCTGGTCCATAGTCACTGACCTAGTCCTGATCTTCTCCGATGTCTCTGTGCTCCTAACCTCAGAGGCCGCGGCCTATGAGGCCGCCCAGCTCATCCTTAGGGGGAGCTTTGCCCCTTACTTCCTGGGAGTGGAGATCTTCCTTGGTTCCCTGGTCCCCCTCTTCCTCCTCTTTTTCCCCAAGACCAGGAGGACCTTGACCGGCGTGGCCATCGCCTCGGCCCTGGTGATGATCGGCATCTTCGTCATGCGATACGTCATGGTTATTGGCGGACAGAGCATACCCCAGAGTTAACTTTATTTGAGAAAGGAGACTTCTCATGGATCAGGCAAACGCTAAAACCCGAAGACCAGATTTCGAGACCATGAGGCCCAGCACAGGGACTTTCCGGCTCAACTCGATCTCAGCGGTCATCTTTGTCGCCCTCCTCATGGCCGCGGCCCTCTCCTTTCTATTTTATAGCATCCCCATGGCAGGGGTCTTGGCCATGGCAGGGGTATTGTCTATCCTCTCCGTGAAGATCCCCTCCCAGTGGGAGAGGGTAGTTGTGCTCCGGCTTGGGAAGTTTAGGGGAATGAGAGGCCCCGGGCTCTTCTTTATCATTCCCTTTGTGGACACAGTCCCTTATTGGATAGATCTGAGATTGGTGGCCACCCCCTTTCGGGCCGAACAGACCTTGACCAAGGATAACGTCCCGGTAGATGTAGATGCCGTTTGCTTCTGGAAGGTGACTGATCCCCAGAGGGCCGCCCTGGAGGTCGTAAACTATTACGAGGTGATAAGCTGGGCCTCCCAGACGGCCCTGCGGGATGTGATAGGCAAGACGGAGCTCTCGGAGATGCTGGTGGGGCGTGAGCTTATCGACATTCAATTGAAGGAGCTCATCGACCACCGGACTGAGGGCTGGGGAATCCACGTGCAATCGGTGGAACTTCGGGACGTTATCATCCCTGGCGCACTTCAGGACGCCATGTCCATTCAGGCCCAGGCCGAGCGGGAGCGCCAGGCGCGGATAATCCTTGGCGATTCCGAGACCCAGATTGCCCAGAAGTTTGAGGAGGCAGCCAAGTCCTATGTCAATAACCCTACAGCCCTCCACCTCAGGGCCATGAATATGCTTTACGAAGGACTAAAGGAGAAAGGGGCATTGATCATAGTCCCTAGCACTGCGGTAGAGACCATGGGGCTAGGGGCGATCATGGGGATGACCTCTCTTGCAAAAATCACCCAGACAAATGAAAAGCCGATAACAGGAGAGAAGGGCTAGGAAATGGAGATCACCCGTCGGGATTTCCTGAAATGGGGAGCGGCCGGTACCGCCCTCCTGGCCCTGGAGGATAGGGTGGCGGCCTTCCTGGCGGCAGAGGAACCTAACTCCGGGAGCGTCTCCCGGACCACGGGGAAATTCCGCCAGGCCATCCCCAGCACATGCCTCCAATGCCCTGCCCGATGCGGCATTTTGGGCTTTGTGGAGGAAGGGAGGCTGGTGAAGATCCAGGGGAATCCTAAGAATCCCAATAACCGGGGCAGGGTCTGCGCCAAGGGACAGGCAGGGATAAACCTGCTTTATAACCCTGACAGGGTCCTTCAACCTCTAAAAAGGGCCGGTGCCCGGGGTGAAGGGAGGTGGGAGAGGGTCTCGTGGGAGGAAGCATTTGAGGAAGTGGCCTCTCGCCTTAAAGAGCTCCGCCGACGTGGCTCCCCTCAGGGTTTGGTCTTTCAAGAGGGAGTAGAGACTCATCAGGGATTCACCCGACGCTTCCTCCATGCCTTTGGTGCTCCCCACACCTTCTACCGGTGGACGCTGGGCGGGGCCAATAAAAAGGTGGCCTTGGCCCTCACATGGGGCGCCGATTTTGACATTAGCGATGTGGCCCATACCAGGTATATCCTGAATTTCGGGGCAAATCCCTTTGAGTCGCAGGCGCTGGTCCCCTTCGCCTTAAGGATCGTGGAAGGGAGGGTGGAAAACAGGGCAAAGCTAGTGACCTTTGACCCTCGGCTCTCCAATACGGCGGGCAGGAGCGACGAATGGTTTCCCTTGAGGCCCGGGACCGATGGCCTGGTGGCCTTAGCCATGGCCCATACTATCGTGAAGGAGGGGCTATACGATCGGGCCTTCATGGAAAAGTGGACCAATTATCCGTTAGATAAGCTGGCGGTCTACCTTGCCCCATATACACCGGAGTGGGCGGAGAAGGAAAGCGGGGTAATGGCCAAGGACATCCGGAGGATTGCCAACGAATTCGCCACCACCAAGCCCGCTACCACTATCACCGGCAAAGGACTATCCATGCATCGGAATGGCGCATACAACGAAAGGTGCGTGGCCCTCTTAAATGCCCTGACCGGAAACATCGATGTGAAGGGGGGGTCTTGCCTTCCCAGGACATACCCCCTGAGCGAGCCAGAGCCGCGGCCACCGGAGCCCAATCCCAGGAAGGCTTCTGGGCCTTTTGGTTTCCCCCTTATGTCTTATCTGATTTCCCCCAAGATGCTTCCATCCCTCACAAGGGGGCGAAAGATAGGCCTTTATATGACATATATGTATAATCCCGCTTATTCCCACCCCCAATCCCAGGTCGTATCCGAGATCCTAAAAGACGAGAAGGCAATTCCTTATTTTGTCGCCATCGACTCCTACATGACAGAAAGCGCTGCCCTGGCTGACCTGATCCTTCCCTCCGCCACTTACCTGGAGGGCTGGTATGTGGACTCCCCCCCCTCCTATGAATTAATCCCCTTGGTATGCCTGGGTCAGCCCATCGTCAGACCTCAAGGAGAGGCCTTACCCATAACCGATATCCTGATTGAACTGGCAAGAAGGGTGGGTGGGGGTATGGAGGGTTATTTTGACTTCGGGACCACCGAGGATTATATGAGGGCAGCCATTTCCAAGATTGAAGGCCTGATGAGGGCAGGGGGCCTCGATTACCTCAAGGAGCATGGGGTCTGGTTTGATTCCAAGGCCCGACCTCAATACAGGAGCTATGAGAAAGGCGGCTTCAGGACACCCTCTGGCAAGTTTGAGGTCTACTCCCATTTCCTTGAAAGGGAGCGGTTTGCCCCTTTGCCCATCTATGAGCCCATCGGTCCGCATGGGCGGATGAAGGAGGAGGAATTGATCCTCATCACCTTCAAGTGGAATGTCCAGACCTCCAAGACCTCTAACTCCAAATGGCTCTCGGAGATCGTTCACGAAAATCCCATGTGGATCCATCCTCAAACCGCCAAGGCCCGAGGCATCCAGAGCGGTGACCAGATTCAGGTCCGCTCTTCGGCAGGCCAGATCATCTCCAAGGCCCATCTCACCCAGGCCATCCACCCACGAGTAGTGGCAATATCCGGTAGCGTTGGGCATTGGGGGTATGGGAGGATAGCCCAGGCCCTGAGGTTCAAGAGCGAGGACCCCGATACCCAGCTCTTATGGTGGGACAAGCACAGTAAGGGGATAAATCCAAACCTCGTCATCCCTGAGGATTCGGATCCCATCTGTGGAGGGCAGGCCTGGATGGATACAGTAGTCACAGTGGTCAAAGTCTAAGGGGCAACCATGCGATTTCCCAGGTGGTTATCCTTTGAGGTTTTATTGGTAGCAGGGGCTATTGGGCTAGTGGTGGGAGTAGTCCCAGCCCTTTCGCTGCTCCGGTATACCACCACTAATCCCTCTTTTTGTCTTGGCTGTCATTCCACCGGTGAGACCACGGACGTGGGAAAGAAGTCCCTGGTACATCCAAGCTACAGTAAGGTCCCCTGCATCGAATGCCATGCCGATCCCGCTAGGTCCTTTCGAGGGCTATTCATTGTCGCTGAGGGATACAGGGGGGGGTTCTCTGCAGAACCTGAACGGGTTAGTGCCAATTGCCGACGCTGCCATGGGGATATCCTGAAAGGGGAGTCGCCCAGATTCAAGTTCAATGCCCTGAATATAAAGATCCCTCATAGGTTCCATGTGGAGACGGTGGGAGTCAGGTGCACAGAATGCCATAGCAACATCACCCATGAGAAGTCCACCCCTGCCACTAACCGGCCCCACATGGAGGCCTGCCTGAGATGCCATGCTGCTGATGCCAAGGCCGCCTCCTGTCGTAAATGTCATCCTACGGGATCGCTTCCACTACCCCAAGTCGCCTTAGCCTCACCAGCGGAGTGCTCCAGATGTCATTCCGATTTTCAAGCTAAGGCCATCAAATTCGCCAATTTGGACTTTTCCCATCCCAGACACCAAGATAGAGGAATAAAGTGCAGCCGCTGCCATTCAAATACTGGTAAGCACGGGTCCATCCTCTTGAGCCGTGAAGCCTGCATGAGCTGTCACCATGGACCAGAGAACGCCCAATGCTCCTCATGTCATGGCCTCCAGCGGGACTTTTATCAAGGGAGCCTCCCAGGAAGGTCAGGAGGGATTACCAATCCCATGGTGGGTAAGGTGGGATGCCGGGACTGCCATGATCCAGCAGCCAAGCATAGCTTAAAGACGGTATCAGCCCGTTGCCTCAATTGTCACGAGGCTTCTTACGGAGAAATCTTTGCCGGATGGGAGGCAGGCCTTAAAACATCTCTAGAGCAAGTGGGTGCCCTTCTTAAAGAGGCGG
Source organism: Candidatus Methylomirabilota bacterium (assembly GCA_016212365.1). Classification (GTDB taxonomy): domain Bacteria; phylum Methylomirabilota; class Methylomirabilia; order Methylomirabilales; family JACRGL01; genus JACRGL01. The sequence goes on from JACRGL010000176.1 coordinate 12,122, forward strand.
AAGCAGTGGTCACCAAAAAGGCAGGCAGGGAAAGCCGGGAGGCAAACGCCCTCCTGGATCATGCCCGAAGGAATTACGAATTGGTGGTCAAAGGGAAAGGGCTCCATAACCCGGATTTAGCCGAGGCCCTCCTCAGCGAAGCGAAGAAGGCCCTAAACCGTGTGCTCTTAGCAGCCCCTGTAAAAGAGGCGGCTATAAAGCCAGCCCGCTTGGCCCGCTGAGGAGGGGCCCCAAAGGAAAAAAGAAAAGCCCCGCTTTCGCGGGGCTTTTTGCTCTAACGAGGGCCTAAAGGCCTAATTCCTGCCTTTTAATACATCTCCTCCATGCCTGGGCGCGGCATCTTCTCTTTTTCCTTCTCGGGAATCTCGGTGACCATGGCCTCGGTGGTTATCATCAGGGCCGCGATGCTCGAGGCGTTCTGGAGGGCAATCCGGGTCACCTTGGTGGGATCAATGATCCCGGAGACCATGAGGTCCTCATACTGCTCGGTCTCGGCATTAAAACCGAAAGCCCCCTCAGCCCCCTTGACCCTCTGGACCACAATGGAGCCTTCCCACCCGGAATTCTCGGCAATCTGGCGGATAGGTTCCTCCAGGGCCCGCTTCACGATACCAGCACCCACTTTCTCGTCACCCTCCAGCGCCAGCTGGTCGATGGCCGAGATGCAGCGGAGGAAAGCCACACCGCCACCCGGGACGATCCCTTCCTCTACGGCCGCCCGGGTAGCATTCAGGGCATCTTCGACCCTGGCCTTCCTCTCCTTCATCTCTATCTCGGTGGCCGCGCCCACCTTTATTACTGCCACCCCACCGGCCAGCTTGGCCAGTCTCTCCTGGAGCTTCTCCCGATCGTAGTCGGAGGTGGTCTCCTCGATCTGGGTGCGGATTTGCTTGATCCGGCCCTCGATCTCCTTCTGCTCCCCGCCCCCCTCGATGATGGTGGTTTTTTCCTTGTCAATGACCACCTTCTTGCATTTGCCCAGGTCCTCCAGGCGCACGTTCTCAAGCTTGATGCCCAGCTCCTCGGAGATTACCTCGCCGCCTGTGAGAATGGCAATGTCCTTGAGCATCTCCTTTCTACGGTCCCCGAAACCCGGGGCCTTTACCGCCACACAGCTTAAAGTGCCGCGGAGCTTGTTGACCACCAGGGTGGCCAGGGCCTCGCCTTCCACTTCCTCAGCGATGATCAGGAGCGGCTTCCCCATCCTGGCTATCTGCTCCAGGATGGGCAGAAGGTCCCGCATGCTGCTGATCTTCTTCTCGTGGATGAGGATGTTAATGTTCTCCAGGACTGTCTCCATCCTCTCGGGGTCGGTCACGAAATAAGGGGAGAGGTAGCCCCGGTCAAACTGCATCCCTTCCACCACCTCTAAAGTGGTTTCCATGGCCTTGGCCTCTTCCACGGTGATGACCCCGTCCTTGCCCACCTTTTCCATGGCATCAGCGATAAGCTCCCCTATAGTTCTGTCGTTATTAGCGGAAATAGCAGCTACCTGAGAGATCTCCTTCTTTCCCTTGGTAGGTTTGGAGAGCTTCTTGAGCTCGGTCACTACCTTCTCTACCGCCTTCTCGACACCCCGCTTCAAGCCCATGGGGTTGGCCCCGGAGGTAACATTCTTCATCCCCTCCCGGTAGATGGCCTCGGCCAGTATAGTGGCAGTAGTGGTGCCATCGCCAGCCACGTCGCTGGTCTTAGAGGCCACTTCTTTAACCAGCTGGGCCCCCATGTTCTCGAAGGGTTGCTCGAGCTCGATCTCCTTAGCCACAGTTACCCCATCTTTTGTAATGGCAGGGGCGCCGAATTTTTTGTCCAGGACCACGTTCCGGCCCTTGGGTCCCAAGGTCACCTTTACGGCGTGGGACAGCTTCTCCACTCCCCTAAGAATGGAACGCCGTGCATCCTCATCGAACATTAACTGCTTTGCCGGCATCGATCATACCTCCTTTTTAAGTATTGAGTAATCAGCAACTCTTTGGACTTTGGACATTGGACTTTGGACATTGAACTTTACTCAATGATCCCCAGGACGTCGTCCTCGCGCATGATGAGGTATTCCTCGTCATCCAGCCTGACTTCAGTCCCTGCGTATTTCCCGAAGAGGATCTTGTCCCTAACTTTCACCTCCAGGGGCTGACGCTTGCCGTCCTCGGTGAGCTTACCAGTCCCTACAGCTATCACTTCCCCCTCCTGGGGCTTCTCCTTGGCGGTATCAGGGATGATGATACCTCCCTTCTTAACCTCTTTTTCCTCAAGGCGCTTGACCAGAATGCGATCCTGCAAAGGACGGATCTTCATACACCACCACTCCTTTCCAATGAAATTTTATAGAACCCTAACAGCGTAAATTATATCGGCCAGATTCACCTCCCTCCCCAAATTAAACTTATAAGCTATTGAAAATCAAGGGCTTTTAAAATTTTATTAGCACTCTTCTTAAGAGAGTGCTAATAATTTTTTTATTAGCCTTCTTGGTAAAAAAATGCAAATTCGAATAATAAAGAGTTAAGGTTAATTTACAACAAAATATAGTGGAATTGAGTGAAAAAATAAAAGTTTTTTTCGTTTTTTTCCTTTTTTAATAAATTTTTGCTTGTAATCTATTTCTTCAATATACAA
>JACRGL010000178.1 GCA_016212365.1 Candidatus Methylomirabilota bacterium
GATGACACTGGGAATAAGTAAATATAGCCCAGCACATAAAAAAGAGAACCGTCCCCTTTTTTGGGGAGAAGGTGAGGTTGAGGAGAGAGGGTAGGGGGAGGAGGAAAGATAGGAGGGAATAGTGGATATTTCCATAATTGGGACAGGGTATGTGGGTCTTGTGACAGGGACATGCCTGGCCGAGATAGGCCACAGGGTGGTATGCGTGGACAACGACGAGGAGAAGATTGCCGTCCTAAAAAGTGGAGGGATTCCCATTTATGAGCCCGGCCTTGAGGATCTGGTTAAAAGGAACACGGCAAAAGGGAGGCTCTCCTTTACATCCCGGCTTGAAGAGGGGGTCGAGAGAGGAACAGTGGTCTTCATATGCGTGGGCACCCCACCTCTGGAGGATGGGGAGGCCGACTTGTCAGCCGTGGAAAGGGTCACCCGCAAGATAGCCGAAGCTGCTAACTCATACAAGCTTATAGTTGAAAAGAGCACCGTCCCTGTCCAGACAGGCATGTGGATTGAAAAAACGATAAAGATATATAACAACAGGCAAAATGCCGAATTCGATGTGGCGTCTAATCCCGAGTTTCTCCGCGAGGGGACGGCCGTTCTTGACTTCCTCCATCCTGACCGCATCGTGGTGGGGGTCACCAACGACAGGGCAGAAAGGCTCCTCCGGGAGCTCTACGCCCCCATAATAGAACGCTCCTTTGTCTGTCCCATTCATTCGCCTCCGTCCGCCTCAGGCGGATGCCCGTCTTCCGAGCCCGTTCCCTTTCTGGTCACGGACATCCAGAGTGCTGAGCTCATCAAGCACGCCTCTAACTCCTTCCTTGCCATGAAGATCTCCTTTATAAACGCAATATCAGACCTGTGCGATAAGGTTGGGGCAGACGTGACAAAAGTAGCCGAGGGGATAGGGCTCGATAAGAGAATAGGGGCATCCCATCTCAACGCAGGGATAGGATTTGGAGGATTCTGCTTTCCAAAGGACCTCCAGGCCTTTGTGAGGATTGCAGAGAAGAGTGGCTGTGATTTCTCCCTCCTCCGAGAGGTGGAAAGAATAAACAACAGCAGGATAGACGTGGTGGTAAACAAGCTCAAGGCTCACCTATGGATTTTAAAGGAGAAGACCGTAGGGGTACTGGGCCTTGCCTTCAAGCCAAATACCGACGATATCCGCTTTGCCCCATCACTGGAGATAATAAAGAGGCTCCAGAGGGAAGGGGTAAATATAAAGGCATACGACCCAAAGGCCATGGAGAAGGCAAAGCGAGAGCTCGAAGGCGTCACCTTCTGTAACGACCCTTATGCGGTTGCTGAAGGATGTGAGGCCTTAATCATTGCCACCGAGTGGAGAGAATTCAAAACGCTGGATATGGCCAGGATTAAGACGTTAATGCGCCGCCCTTTTATCCTGGATGGGCGGAATATCTATAATAGAGAAGAGCTGGTCCGCCTGAGGCAGATGGGCTTTGAATACGTGGGGATGGGGAGATGAATAGCGTGAGGCGACCTAAAACGCTGGTTACAGGAGGGGCGGGCTTCCTTGGCTCCCACCTCTGCGACAGGCTTATCCAGGAGGGCCACTATGTAATATGTATGGACAACCTAATAACCGGGAATATGGACAATATTGCCCATCTCATAGGGAACGACAACTTTAAGTTCATTAAACACAACGTAACCGAGTATATCTACGTGGAGGGATACCTGGACTACGTCCTCCACTTTGCCTCCCCTGCGAGCCCTATCGATTATCAGAATCTTCCTATCCAGACCCTGAAGGTAGGCTCCCTCGGGACCCATAAGACCCTGGGCCTGGCCAAGGCAAAAGGGGCGAAGTTCCTGCTTGCCTCCACATCAGAGGTTTACGGGGACCCCTTAGTTCACCCCCAGTCCGAGGACTACTGGGGTAATGTCAACCCTGTGGGTCCAAGAGGGGTCTATGACGAGGCGAAGAGGTTTGCCGAGGCCATGACCATGGCCTATCACAGGTATCACGGCGTTGAGACACGCATCGCGCGTATTTTCAACACCTATGGACCAAGGATGAGGCCAAACGATGGAAGGGTGGTCTCAAACTTCATAAATCAGGCCCTGCGAGGGGAGCCCTTGACGGTTTACGGGGATGGCTCCCAGACCCGGAGCTTCTGCTATGTCTCAGATATGGTGGAAGGGATATGGAGGCTCCTCAATTCTGATGTGGTTGAGCCTATTAACCTGGGCAACCCCCAGGAAATGACGGTGAAGTAGCTGGCCC
>JACRGL010000179.1 GCA_016212365.1 Candidatus Methylomirabilota bacterium
AAGGATCCATTCGCTGAGCGCACCATTGAAACCATGGAGGAGATGTATGTCAACATGGGTCCCCAGCATCCCAGCACCCATGGGGTCCTACGCCTCCTCCTCAAATTAGATGGGGAGGTAATCCTGGAGGCCATCCCTTATATCGGCTACCTCCACCGCTGCCATGAGAAGATTTACGAAAACCGGACCTACCTGCAGATCATCCCTTACACAGACCGCCTAGATTACCTGGCCGCCATGTCCAACAACTTTAGCTTCTGCCTGGCAGTGGAGCGCCTGATGGGTATCCCCGTGCCCGAGAGGGCAGAGTATATCCGGGTGATCATGGCTGAACTCCAGAGGATCGCCAGCCACCTGGTGTTCGTGGGAACCTTCGGCTTGGACCTGGGTAACTTCACTATTTTCATGTATTGCTTTCGAGAGCGGGAGCGGATCGTGGACCTCTTCGAGATGACCTCCGGCCAGCGGCTCAACTATACCTACTACCGCATAGGGGGGGTAGCCATGGACCTGCCCCCTGGCTTTGTGGAGGATACCTGGGCATTTCTGGAGTACTTCAAGCCAAAGCTTGCCGACTACGACCGGCTCTTTACCGATAACCGTATCTTCCAGGATCGGGTGAAGAGAATTGGGATTCTGAATCTCAAGACGGCCGTCAACTATGGGATTAGCGGGCCTATGCTCCGGGCTTCGGGAAAGAAATGGGACCTACGCCGCCACGATCCTTACTCCATATATGACCGCTTCGAATTTGATATCCCGGTGGGAGAAAAGGGCGATTGCTGGGACCGTTACATAGTGCGTATGGAGGAGATGCGTCAAAGCATCCGCATCTTGGAGCAGGCCCTCCGTGATCTCCCATCGGGCGAGATCCAGGCCAAGGTCCCCAAGACCCTGAAACCTCCTGCTGGAGAGACCTACTCGCGCATTGAAGCCCCCCGGGGGGAGTTGGGCTTCTATATTGTGAGCGATGGCACCACCAAGCCCTACCGGGTTAAGATCAGGGCCCCTTCCTTTGTCAATCTGAGTGTGGCCCCGGTCATCCTGCCCGGCTGCCTTGTGGCCGACTGCGTGGCGGTCCTGGGGAGCATTGATATTGTGCTGGGAGAAGTAGACCGCTGAGGACAGACATCAGCCGTCAGTGGCCAGCGGTCAGGATATTAGGTGTAAGAAATTAAGGGTCTAGAATTTGAAAAGCTCGTCTCCGTCTTTACTGATTACTGATAACTGACCCCTGATTCCTGTTAGTATCTCTGGACTTCAGGACTCACGAGGAGATGATAGAAAAAGCGATTGCCCAATTCTATGCCTTCTTCGCCGCCTGGGGTGTCCCCACCCTTATTCCCCAGCTCTTCATCATGCTGGTGGTGGCAGGGATCATCATTGGCTTCATTTCCCTTACCGTCATGTTCCTCATCTGGTGGGAACGGAAGGTCAGTGCCCATATCCAATCTCGCTTCGGCCCAATGCGGGTAGGGGGCTGGCATGGCTGGGCCCAGAGCATTGCCGACGGGATAAAGCTCTTGATAAAGGAGGACATTATCCCTGCCAAGGCCGACAAATGGGTCTTCGTAATTGCGCCTGTGGTGGTCTTCGCTACCGCCTTTTCCTGTTATGTAGTCATCCCCTTCGGAAAGGGCCTTATAGTTTCCGATTTAAACATCGGGATCCTTTATATCGTGGCTATATCCTCCCTGACGGTGGTAGGGATCGTGATGGCAGGCTGGGCCTCGAACAATAAGTATTCCCTTCTGGGCGCCATGCGCTCGGCGGCCCAGGTGGTGAGCTACGAGGTCCCCCTGGTCCTCTCCATCCTGGGGGTTGTGATGCTGGTGGGTTCCCTGAGTATGGTAAAGATCGTGGAGGCCCAGAGGCGCATCTGGTTCGTAGTTCCCCAGCTCTTGGGCTTCTTCATCTATCTTATCTCTGCCATTGCCGAGACCAACCGGCTGCCCTTCGACATCCCCGAGGCCGAATCGGAGCTGGTCGCCGGCTTCCACATTGAATACAGCGGAATGCGCTTCGCCATGTTCTTCCTGGCGGAATACGCCAATATCTTCACGGTCTCCGCCATCGCCACCACTCTCTTTCTGGGAGGCTGGCTTGGGCCGTCTATCCTCCCCTCCTGGGCTTGGTTCCTTATAAAGACCTACTTCATCCTTTTCACTATAATGTGGCTCCGCTGGACCTTGGCCCGCCTCCGGGTGGATCAATTGATGGGCCTGGCCTGGAAGGTGCTCCTCCCCCTGGCCTTCTTTAACATCGCCTTCACCGGGCTGATGATGTATCTGTAATGTTAAATTCCATATTTGGTTTTATTTACTTACGCGATCTGGGCGATGGCTTTAAGAGCATCCTGGACTCTATGGGGGTGACCCTACGGACCCTCTTTACCCACGCCATCACCGTCCAGTATCCCAAAGAGCGGCGAGAGCTACCACTAAGGTCCCTGAATAGGCACGTGCTCACCGTGGATTTAGGGACGGGTAAGCTCAAATGCACCGCTTGCATGGCCTGCGCCCGGGTCTGTCCTACCCGCTGCATCGAGATCGTTGGGGCGGGGAAGGGAAAGGAGCGTTACCCCGAGGCATTTAAAATTGACCACAGCCTCTGCATGTATTGTAGTCTCTGTGTGGAGTCCTGCCCCTTCGAGGCCATCACCATGTGGACCGGGAAATATGAGGACGCCGCTTATGCCCGGGAAGACCTGGTCTTTGAGAAAGAGGTTCTGGTGGCCGAGGGCTTTTATCCCACGCCGGGAATCCTTGAGCCACCAACGGGGAACAGATAAAACAGGTTAACGGTTCAGAGTTCAGGGTTCACAGATTGTAACTCAGGGCTTTAGCCCTGAATCGTAAGGCGCAAAGCGTAAGGCGAAATTTGGTTCAGGGTTCAGAGTTCAAGGTTCACTGAACTACAATGAACCGTCAACCATGAACTGTGAACTAAAAGGACGACCGTGAACCGTCAACCGTGAACAGTGAACTAGAATGAGTATCGAGTTACCTGTATTCTATTTCCTGGCCGCCATTACCATAGGGGCAGCATTGATAGTAGTCCTGGGGAGGAATATTGTCCACTGTGCCTTCTCTTTAGTCCTGGCCTTTTTTGGGGTAGCCGGACTCTATGTCCTATTAGATGCGGAGTTTCTGGCAGCAGTTCAGGTATTAATTTATGTGGGCGGGATCACGATCTTGCTCCTCTTTGCCATAATGCTCACTAGTCGGGCCTCAGGCCCGGGGGTGCGAATCCTGAACGAGCAGCTTGGCCTGAGCGCCCTCATTGCGGGAGGCCTATTTTTCCTTCTGATATATGCCCTCTGGAAGGGCATCCCGGCGCTGGCTATCAAGGTCCCCACCCAGGCCAATGTCCCCACCATCGGGAGGGTGCTTATGACCAGCTACGTGCTCCCCTTCGAGGTGGCCTCGGTGCTATTGTTGGCGGCCCTGGTGGGGGCCCTCATCCTGGCTCGCAAGGAGAAGGACTGAGGCCATGATAACCCTCTCCCATTACCTTGCCTTAGGGGCTATTCTCTTTATAATCGGGATGTTCGGGGTGCTAACGAGGCGGAATGCCATCGGCATCCTTATGTCTATCGAACTGATGCTGAACGCTGTCAATCTGAACTTCGTGGCCTTCTCACGTTACCTCCCCCCTGGAGCCTTAACGGGACAGGTCTTTGCCATCTTCGTCATTACTGTGGCCGCTGCTGAAGCCGCGGTAGGCTTGGCCATTGTCCTGGGCCTATTTAGGAATTTTAGGACAGTAAATGTGGATGAGATCAATTTGATGAAGTGGTGAAGGCGTCCAAGGTCCAACGTCCAAAGTCGAAAACCTAAGCCATGACATTGGACATTGGACGAGAAGTCAGGCATAATAACATGATTCAATACATCTGGCTCGTACCCCTCTTCCCCCTCCTCGGGGTGGTCATCAACGGCCTCTTTGGACGGCAGTATATAAAGGAAAAGGCCCACTGGGTCGCCATCCCGGCGACGGCCCTTTCTTTCCTGGTGGCCCTCGGGGTCTTCTTTGAGGTAGTCGCGGGCAAGACCCTCAACTGGGACCTCTATACCTGGGTGGCCGTAGGAGACTTTACGGCTACCCTCGGCTTCTTAGTGGACCCGCTCTCGGCAGTCATGATGCTGGTGGTCACCTTCGTCGGTTTCCTCATCCATGTCTATTCCATTGGCTACATGCACGGTGATTCTGGATACTACCGTTTCTTCGCTTACATGAATCTCTTCATGTTCTCCATGCTGACGTTGGTCCTGGCCAACAACTATTTTTTGATGTTCCTGGGCTGGGAAGGGGTAGGTCTCTGTTCGTACCTATTGATAGGCTTCTGGTTTGAGAAGAAGTCGGCGGCCGATGCCGGAAAGAAGGCCTTCGTGGTAAACCGGGTCGGGGATGCCGGATTCCTCTTGGGGTTGCTTTTGATCTGGTCGAGCTTCGGGAGCCTCCGGTTTTCAGAGGTCTTCGAGGCTGCAGGCCAGACCCTGGAGGTGGGAAGCACCCTGGCCACAGCCATAACCCTCCTCCTCTTCTTGGGCGCAGTAGGGAAATCGGCCCAGCTCCCACTCTATGTCTGGCTCCCCGATGCCATGGAAGGCCCCACCCCAGTCTCTGCCTTGATCCATGCCGCTACCATGGTTACTGCCGGTGTTTATATGGTGGCTCGATCTAACCCTCTTTATAACCTTGCGCCCCTGAGCATGGATGTGGTTGCTTGGGTAGGTGCCCTTACAGCGGTCTTCGCCGCCAGTATCGCCCTGACCCAGAACGACATCAAGAGAGTGATTGCCTATTCCACCATCAGCCAGCTGGGCTATATGTTCCTTGCCGCCGGCGTAGGTGCATACGCTTCCGGTATCTTCCATCTGGCCACCCATGCCTTCTTCAAGGCCCTGCTCTTTCTAGGGGCAGGTTCCGTCATCCATGCCCTCAGGGGGGAGCAGGACATCCGCAGGATGGGGGGGCTACTGCCCCATATGAAGATCACCGGCTATACCTTCCTCATCGCTGCATTAGCCAACGCCGGGATTCCACCCTTCGCTGGCTTCTTCTCCAAGGACGAGATCCTCTTCGCGGCCATCTCCTCAGGCCGCCCCTTCAGTTTTTATCTCTGGGCCTTAGGGGCCTTAGGGGCCTTCGGGACCGCCTTTTATATGTTTCGCCTCTTCTTCTTGACCTTCACCGGAGAGAGCCGGGTGGACCGACACGTAGCCCATCATCTCCACGAGTCCCCCCCCAACATGGCGATACCCTTGGCCATCTTGGGTCTATTCTCCGTTATTGCTGGATTTGCCGGGTTTCCGCCCGAGAAGGGTCTCTATCACCGGTTTGTGGCCCCTGTGTTTGAGGGAGGCCACAACCTGGAGAAGGCCGCCCACGCCCCTGCCCCACCCGAGGCCTTAATGGCCTTCATTTCCGTTCTCATTGCGGCAAGCGGGATTGTAACGGCCTATCTCTTTTACCTGAGGCGGCGGGAGCTGCCCGATCGCCTGGCCCAACGCTTCCATGGCTTTTACCAGCTCCTCTTCAACAAGTACTGGGTGGACGAGCTCTATCAGGCCATCTTCGTGGACTTTGGCAAGTGGCTCTGCCACCGCCTATGGGGTTTCGATGATCGAGTTGTGGATGGAGCCGTGAACGGATCGAGCTGGCTCACGATCGCCTTTAGCTGGGGGTCGGACTGGTACGATCTGAGGATCGTGGACGGCGTAGTCAATAGGATCGCTGACGTCATTCAGGGGGGGAGTCAGGTCTTCAAGCGGGCCCAAACGGGCCTGATCCAAAACTACATCCTGGCCATGGCCCTGGGCATTTTTGCCATAGTGACCATTTATCTCTTTTTATAAACAGCCCTAGCCTTTTGCCTTTAGCCAAGGGCTAATGGCCAGGGTTGAAGGCATAAACAGGTGACTAAGGAGAAGAATTTATGAATGTCTTAAACTTTCCCATCCTCTCTCTCGTTACTTATCTGCCCATTCTGGGGGCTATCGTCATCCTCTTCTTATCTAAAGAGCGGCATGAGGCTATCCGCTGGGTTGCCATGGTCTTCTCCACGGCGAGCTTCGTGGTCTCCCTCTGGCTCCCCTTCTATTTTGACTCTACTACGGCTGAGATGCAGTTTGTGGAGAAGCTCCCCTGGATCCAGTACTTAGGGGTGAGCTACTTCATGGGCATTGATGGGATAAGCCTCTGGCTCGTCCTCCTCACTACCATGCTTTGTGCCATCTCCGTCCTTTGTTCATGGGAGGCTATAACAGAGCGGGTGAAGGAATACCATGTCTTCCTGCTCATTCTGGAAACAGGGATGTTGGGTGTCTTTATGGCTCTGGACTTTTTCCTCTTTTATATCTTCTGGGAGGTGGTGCTGGTCCCCATGTACTTCCTCATAGGTGTCTGGGGACACCCTGCCCGGAAGCTCTACGCCGCTATTAAGTTCTTCCTCTTCACCCTCTTCGGGAGCGTCATAATGCTCCTGGGGATACTGGCCATCTACTTCTACCACGGAGGCCAGACGGGGGTTTACACCTTCGACGTCTTAGAACTAATGAAGACGGCCTATCCCTATTCCTCAGCCCTCCTCTCCTTTCAGAACTTAGTCTGGCTGGCCTTCTTCCTGAGCTTCGCCATTAAAGTCCCCATGTTCCCCTTCCATACCTGGCTCCCGGACGCCCATACCGAGGCCCCCACGGCTGGCTCGGTGATCCTTGCCGGGATCCTCCTGAAAATGGGGACTTATGGCTTTGTCCGCTTTAACCTCCCCATGTTTCCGGAATCGAGCAAGCACTTCGTTACCTTCATGGTGACCCTCTCTATCATTGCTATAATTTACGGGGCAATGGTATGCCTTGTCCAAAGGGACATGAAGAGGCTTATTGCCTTTTCTAGTGTCAGCCACATGGGCTTTGTAATGCTGGGGATGTTCGCCCTGAATGCCCAAGGGGTCCAGGGAAGCATCCTGCAGATGGTCAACCATGGCCTCTCCACTGGGGCCCTCTTCCTTATAGTCGGCCTCATTTACGATAGGCGACATACCCGAATGATCGCCGAAATCGGCAGTGGACTCTCCAAGCAGATGCCGGTCTATGCCACATTATTCGCCATCGTCATGCTCTCCTCCATCGGGCTCCCCGGCCTGAACGGCTTCATCGGGGAGTTCCTCATCCTTGTGGGGGCCTTCAAAGTCAATTATATCTGGGCCTCCTTTGCCGTCACGGGGATCATCCTTGGGGCCGCCTACATGCTCTGGCTTTTCCAGCGCACCATGTTTGGCCCATTGGAAAAGCCAGAGAATATGAAGCTCCTGGATCTGAATGCCCGGGAGATCGCCACCTTAGTCCCCATTGTTATCATGTTCTTCTGGATAGGGCTCTACCCCTCCCCCTTCTTAAAGAGGATGGAGGTCTCAGTGAACCATGTGCTGGAACAGGTGGAAAAGGGTCAGGCAGGCAAGGTGAACCCTGGGACTAAAGCTGCAAGTGTTGGGGCCACGGAGAGGCATTTGCCTTCTATTATTCAGCCAACCAGCGGTACTAGTGAAGGGGCACCTGGGGTAAGGGAAAGATGAGCCCTCCTTTTACAATCAACGATCTATGGGCCATTAGCCCTGAGATGGTCCTCACTACAGCGGCCATCATCCTTTTGATCCTGGATTTTCTCCTCCCCCCAGGAAGGAGGGCCGTTGTGGGCTATACGGGGCTTCTCGGGATCGGGGCCACCTTTGCAGCCTTGGGGGCATCGGCCGGAGTGCGGGCCGAGGCCTTTAGCGGGATGTACCTTTCGGATCCCTTCACCCTCTTCTTCAAGACCATCTTCCTCTTAATTGCTGCCCTTATTATCTTGATTTCCTTAAATTACCTCTCTGTGGAGGGGGTTGATCAAGGGGAGTATTACGCCCTGGTCCTCTTCGCCACCGTAGGGATGATGATCATGGCAGCAAGTGGAGACCTCCTCTCCCTTTACATAGGCCTGGAGACCATGTCCCTTTCCATTTATGTCCTGGCCGGCTTTCTCAGGAAGGACCGGCGTTCTAACGAGGCGGCCCTGAAGTACCTCCTTATGGGGGCTTTTTCCTCGGGCATTCTGCTTTACGGGATGACCCTCCTCTATGGCCTCTCTGGCTCCACCAACCTTAAAGCTATTTCTCGCACCCTGGCCGCCCAGGATCTCCATAACCCGGCCTTGACCCTGGCCATGATCCTCCTGGCCGCGGGATTCGGCTTTAAGATTGCTACCGTTCCCTTCCACATGTATCTCCCTGATGCCTATGAGGGGGCCCCTACCTCGGTGACCGCCTTCATGTCGGTGGGGCCTAAGGCAGCAGGCTTCGCTGTGCTACTCCGGGTGTTCCTCTTAGCCATCCCTTCCCTCCAGGGCAGTTGGGTCCAGCTCTTCTATGTCCTATCGGTGCTCACCATGACCGTTGGTAATGTGGTGGCCATCGCCCAGAAGAACATCAAACGGATGTTGGCCTATTCCAGCATCGCCCACGTGGGATACCTCCTCATCGGATTGGTGGCGGGGTCCCCTTTAGGGATTTCAGCCATCCTTCTATATTTGCTGGTCTATATCCTGATGAACGTGGGGGCATTTGCTATGGTGATCCTCCTCTGCCGCCAGGGGCTGCGAGGGGATCAGATCGAGGACTTTTCGGGGCTGGCCCAGAAGAGCCCCTTAGCTGCGGCTACCATGCTGATCTTCCTCCTCTCCCTGGCAGGGATCCCCCCTACAGGTGGCTTCGTGGCCAAGTTCTATGTCTTCGGGGCGGCCATCAAGGCCGGCTACGTTTTACTAGCGGTGATTGCCGTGGTTAACACGGCCATCTCCCTTTTCTATTACATGCGGGTGGCCATGGTAATGTATATGAGGGAGGAGCCCTCCCCCATCACGGCCTTGAGCCCTTCGCGGCCATTGCACTGGGCACTAGCTATTGCCATCCTGGGAATCCTGATCATCGGGGTCTATCCTGGCCCCTTCTTAGGCTGGGCGTGGGTCTCTTTAACAGGCCTGCTTTAGAGGGCTCCTCAGGTTAGTAAAGGCGGATAGTCTTTCTGCCAAGTAGTGCTTGACAAAGGTAGGGAAAGCAGTTATATAAAAAAGGCTATGCCGCCGCCCCAGGAATGCCGTGAAAAAGGAAGAGTTCTCCCTTTGGAAACAGGTGGGGATCCTCAGCACCATGGGGATTACCCTGGTGGCTGCCACAGCCATTGGCCTGGCCATGGGCTACTATTTGGACAAGTGGCTCCATACCTCGCCCTGGCTGACTATCCTCTTTCTCCTCTTCGGTATAGCGGCGGGATTTCTTAACATTTTTCGGGACGTCGCCCGCTTGAGAGATACAAACCAAGGCGGATCGTAAAATGGAATCCCTGGAGCATCCATCCATCTTTGAGATACCAAATTTTATTCCATGGGTATCAGGCCATACCGTCCCTGAGCACGTGGCTATGGCCTGGTTCGTGATGGCCCTTTTAGCGGTGGTTTCCTTCCTGGTGACGCGTCGCCTCAAACTGGTACCCCAGGGTCCGCAAAACCTCTTTGAATTTGTCATCGAGATTTTCTATGATTTCTTGGACAATATGGTGGGACCAAAGGGTAGGCGTTATTTACCTTTGATAGGCACCGCCGGGCTCTTCATCCTCACCTCAAATCTCTTGGGCCTCATCCCGGGCTTCAAGTCCCCCACCAGCAATCTAAATACCACCGTGGCCCTGGCCCTAACCGTCTTTTTCTCCTATCACTATATTGGGATCAAGGAACAGGGGCTCATCTCTTATGTTAAGCACTTCTTTGGGCCTGTGGGACAACTCCCCCGGGGTCTATTATTCACCATGGGCCCTGTCCTGGCATTGATCTTCTTTATCGTGGAATCCATTAGCCACATGGCCCGACCCGTCTCCCTTTCCATCCGCTTATTTGGGAACATCTTTGGTGAAGACACCGTCCTTTTGATCCTATTCTTTCTTGTGCCCCTAATCGTGCCGCTTCCCATGATGTTTTTGGCGATCTTTACCAGCGTTGTCCAGACCTTTGTCTTTATTATGCTCTCCATGATTTACATCGCAGGGGCGGTGGAGGTAGCTCATGAAGAGCATTGAATTCTGTGAATAGTGAATAGCGAATGGTGAATGGTTTTTATACCTATTCACGATTTACCATTGACTATTTACGCAATAGAGGGAAAGGAGGAGGTGGATGAGGTTAAAATTGGTGGCGTCCTTAATGATTGTTGGGGCTATAGTGTTGGTCATAACGACCGTTGCCATAGGGGCGGAGGCGAAACCCCCGGAGGAAAAGGGCGGGGCCTCCACCTTCTTTCTGGCCTCGGTGATCACGGCTGGGTTCGCTATGGCCATCGCCTCGGCTGCTGCTGCAATAGGCCAAAGTAAGGCCATAGTGGCCGCCCTGGACGGAATCGCCAGGCAGCCAGGGGCGGCGGGGCGAATCCAGATCGCCATGATCATCGGCCTGGCCATGATAGAGTCCCTGGCCATCTATGTTTTGCTCGTGGCCCTGATCCTTTTCTTTGCCAATCCTTTTATCAAATACATCATCCCTGGGGCCTAGCGGGTCTCAGTAATAAAGGGGGGCGCGCAAGCGCCCCCTTCCTTGGTGTAAAGAAGTTAAATCCTTCACATGCTTCCCATCCTGTAACGGGAAGGCTACAGTCTTAGGGCTTTATAAACGAAATAAATTAACCCTAGTCCCATGCCTATCGAATATCTGCCTATACTCGCCCTCATTGTCCTGGCCGTCCTCTTCGCACTGGGCACCCTCCTCATGTCCTCTATTTTCGGCCCAAAGAGACCCACCCCGGAGAAGCTATCCCCTTACGAATGCGGCATAACTCCGGTGGGGACGGCTCGGGAGAGGTTCTCAGTTAAGTTCTATCTCATCGCCATGCTCTTCATAGTTTTCGATATCGAGATCGTCTTCCTCTATCCTTGGGCAGTGGTCTTCAGGCAGCTCAGGCTCTTCGGACTGATCGAGATGGCCATCTTTATCCTGATCCTTTGTATCGGCCTGTGTTATGCCTGGAAGAAAGGGGGGCTTGAATGGGAATAGAGGCCTCGCTCCCGGAGGGTGTTCTCACCACAACTCTAGAGAAGAGAGTGAATTGGGCCCGCAAAAACTCTCTTTGGCCGGTTACCTTCGGGCTTGCCTGCTGTGCCATCGAGATGATGGCCACCGGGGCCTCCCGTTTTGACCTGGCCCGCTTCGGAGCGGAGGTCTTCCGGGCCTCACCCCGGCAGGCGGACCTCATGATAGTGGCGGGTCGGGTATCCAAGAAGATGGCCCCAGTGCTCCGAAAGATCTATGACCAGATGCCCGAGCCCAAGTGGGTGATTGCCATGGGGGCCTGCGCTTCCTGCGGTGGGATATTCAACGACTATGCCATAGTTCAGGGGGTGGACCAGGTCGTCCCCGTAGACGTTTATGTCCCAGGGTGTCCGCCGAGGCCCGAGGCCCTTATCTATGGGATTATGAAACTCCAGAGGAAGATCGAGGGGGAGTCTTTGAGGCAGCGGGGCTGATGGATGAAAGAAAAGTCCCAGGCCATTTTAAGGCGCTATCCTGACAAACGCTCTGCCCTTCTTCCCATTCTCCATTTGATCCAGGAAGAGCAGGGCCGTCTAAGCGATGAGGCCATGGTAGCGGTGGCCGAGCTCTTGGGCCTTAAGCCGGTAGAGGTCCGCGAGGTGGCTACCTTTTATACCATGTTCAACTTTAGGCCAGTGGGCAGGTACCACATCCAGGTTTGCCACAACCTCTCCTGCTCCCTCTTAGGTGCTGAGTCCCTGATTGCCCACCTGGAAGAAAGACTCCAGATTCGGGCTGGGGAGACTACCCCTGATAACCTCTTCACCCTGATCAAGGTGGAGTGCCTTGGTTCCTGTGGAACGGCCCCGGTTATGCAAATAAACGATGACTACTATGAGAACTTAACCAAGGAGAAGGTGGACGTCATCCTGGAGAGCCTTAGGGTCAGCCCGCACGGTTGAAACCGTGCCTACAAAGGGTTGTAGGCACGAATTTATTCGTGCTGGCTAAAGGCTAAAAGCCAATGGCTGATAGCTTTAAAGGACATGTCTGAGAAAATTCTGTTTAGAAACATGGACCTCCCGGGCTACACTGGGAGCATTGGAGACTACTTGAAGCAGGGTGGCTACCAGGCCCTCTCCAAGGCCCTAAAAGAATTTCAGCCAAGCGAGGTTATTGAGATTGTTAAAAAGTCAGGCCTGAGGGGACGGGGAGGGGCGGGCTTCCCTGCCGGCGCCAAGTGGGGCTTTGTCCCCAAGGGCGAGGATAAGCCCAGGTACCTGTCTTGCAATGCTGATGAGGGGGAGCCAGGGACCTTTAAGGACCGGCAACTCATGGAACGGGATCCCCACCAGCTTATCGAGGGAATGGTCATTTCCAGCTATGCCATCGGAGCTAAGACGGCTTATGTCTACATCCGGGGGGAGTTTAGGAAGGCCGCCCGTATTTTAGAGCAGGCCCTGGAGGAGTCCTATAGCCGGGGCTTCCTGGGAAGGGACATCCTAGAAAGCGGGTACGATTTGGAGATCTATATCCATCGGGGGGCCGGAGCTTACATCTGCGGGGAGGAGACCGCCCTTTTGGAGTCCATAGAGGGGAAGCGTGGAAACCCCCGCCTGAAACCCCCCTTCCCGGCAAGCGTGGGTCTCTACGGCTCCCCGACAGTAATCAATAATGTGGAGACCTTGTGCAACGTCCCCCACATCGTGCTCCGGGGGCCTGAGTGGTTCGCCAGGATTGGGACCCCGAAGAGCACCGGGACCAAGATCTTCTCGGTGAGCGGTCATATAGAGCGGCCAGGCAATTATGAACTTCCCATGGGGACTCCGCTCAGGGAGCTCATCTACCAGCATGCAGGGGGCATCAAAAACGGCCGCCGTCTGAAGGCGGTGATTCCTGGTGGTTCCTCTACCCCTGTCCTCACCCCTGATAAAGTTGACGTCCCCCTTGACTTCGAGTCAGTAGCCGCTGCGGGCTCCATGCTGGGCTCAGGGGCGGTTATTGTCATGGACGAGACCACCTGCATGGTAAGGGTGGCCATGATCCTAGCGCGATTTTACCATCACGAGTCCTGCGGCCAGTGCACCCAATGCCGGGAAGGGACTGCCTGGATGCACAAAATCTTAAAGCGGGTTGAGGAGGGCCGAGGCAGCCAGGGAGACTTGGAACTCCTCCTCGACATCTGCGACAACATGAAGGGAAAGACCATCTGCCCCTTGAGTGATGCTGCCGCTATGCCGGTGGAGAGCTACATCCAGCACTTCCGGGGGGAGTTCGAGGAGCATGTTAGAGAAAAGCGGTGTCCCTTCCAGGAGGGATCGAAATTATATGTTTGAGTTCATTATTATAATGCTGGTCAAGATTGCCGTGGTCTTTGGGGCCCTGCTCCTTACCGTGGCCTACCTCACCTGGCTAGAGAGGAAGGTGATCGGTGATATACAGGTCAGGCTTGGGCCTATGCGGGTTGGCTATCACGGGCTTCTCCAGCCCATTGCCGATGGGCTCAAACTCCTCTTCAAGGAGGACATTATCCCTGCCGAGGCCGACCGGACGGTATACCTCCTGGCGCCGTTGGTGGCCATCATCCCGGCCTTGATCTCCTTTGCTGTGATCCCCTTCGGAAGCCAGGTCAAGATCCTCGGTCGAACCATTGACCTCTACATTACCGACGTCAATATTGGCATTCTATTTATCTTTGCTGTCGCTTCCTTAGGGGTTTACGGGATCGTCCTGGCCGGCTGGTCCTCCAACAATAAGTACTCCCTTTTGGGGGCCATGCGCTCCTCGGCCCAGATGATCAGCTATGAGCTCTCCATGGGCCTCTCTATCGTGGGGGTCCTGATGATGGCCCAGTCCCTGAGTTTGGTCCAGATCGTAAAGGCCCAGTCTGTGGTCTGGTTTATATTACTTCAGCCCGTGGGCTTTCTCATCTATCTCATATGCGCGGTGGCCGAGACCAACCGGGCCCCCTTCGATCTGCCCGAGGCGGAAACCGAGCTGGTGGCTGGCTTCCACGTGGAGTATAGCTCCATGAAGTTTGCCCTATTCTTCCTGGCGGAGTATGCCAACATTGTAACCGTCTCTGCCCTGGCTACCACCCTCTTTCTGGGGGGCTGGCAGGGACCCCTGCTCCCCCCGGTGGCCTGGTTCCTCCTTAAGGTCTTTGCCTTTATCTTCCTCTTTGTCTGGCTCCGGGCCACCCTGCCCCGCTTCCGCTACGACCAGCTCATGGGCTTCGGTTGGAAGGTGCTGCTTCCCGTATCATTGGCCAATATCCTGGTGACAGGCCTTATTATGGCCTGGAGGTGATAGATGGAGCTCGGCCTCTTCATCGTTCTCGCTCTGGTAGCTATGGCCTCGGCTATAGCCGTGATAATCCAGAGAAACCCGGTCTATAGTGCACTCTACCTCATCCTGACCTTCCTCTCCCTGGCCGGCCTCTACCTTCAGCTCCAGGCCCAATTCATTGCAGCCATTCAGGTCATTGTCTACGCGGGGGCAATCATGGTCCTCTTCCTCTTTGTAATTATGCTCCTCGACCTGAGGAAGGAGGAGCAGAGGGCGGTAAAGGGGGGCTATCAGCTCCTCATCGGGTTGCTTCTCGCCGCAATCCTTCTCGGGGAGTTGGGACTCGTCTTTGGGGGAGGTGTCCTAAAGGGGGTCCCCGGGGAGTTCTCCCCCGAGAAGGTGAGCGCCTTAGGGAACACCCAGGTGGTGGGGAGGCTTTTGTTCACCGACTTTCTCCTGCCCTTCGAGCTGACTTCAGTTATCCTCCTGGTAGCCATCGTGGGGGCCATTGTCCTTGCTAAGAGACGCCTAGATTAAATAGCTATTAGCTCTTAGCCCTTAGCTTTTAGCCTACCTAAAGTGGGCTAATGGCTAATGGCTAATGGCTAAAGGGTTCTCCAGATGGTGCCTTTATCTGCATATCTGATCCTGAGTGCGTTCCTCTTTGCCACCGGCGTTGTGGGCGTGGCCACCAGGCGCAATGTCCTTATCATCTTCATGTCCATCGAGCTCATGCTCAACGCAGTGAACCTTGCCTTTGTGGCCTTCTCGCGGTTCTTACACTCTATGGATGGTCAGATCATCGTCTTATTCGTGATGACCGTAGCCGCTGCCGAAGTGGCCGTGGGGTTAGCCATTATCATTGCCTTGTTCCGGAACAAGGAGACAGTGGACGTAGCGGAGATCAATTTGATGAAGTGGTGAAGGCGTCCAAAGTCCAACGTCCAAAGTCGAAGACCATAGGCTATGACATTGGACGGGAAGACAGGTCGACAACATGATTGATTACGTCTGGCTGGTTCCTGCATTCCCCCTGATCGGCGTCTTGATCAATGGCTTCTTCGGGCGCCGGATCAGGAGGGCGGCCGTGGGGTGGGTGGCCTGTGGGGTGATGGGCCTCTCCTTCCTGGTATCCTCCTTAGTATTTTGGGACCTTCTTCAGCTCCCTCCGGATAAGAGGGTCTTTAAGGGGGTGGTCTTCACCTGGATTGCCTCCGGGGACCTTCGGGCGGAGGCAGGCTTCCTCCTGGATCCCCTCTCGGCAGTAATGATCCTGGTGGTCTCGGGGGTAGGCTTCCTCATCCACGTCTACTCGGTGGGCTATATGGGCGAGGACAGGGACTATCCCCGCTACTTCACCCATTTAAACCTCTTCGCCTTCTCCATGCTCCTCCTGGTCCTGGCCAGTAACTACCTCTTGTTCTTTGTGGGCTGGGAGCTGGTGGGCCTCTGCTCCTATCTCTTGATCGGCTTCTGGTTCGAGCGAAAGACAGCCGCCGACGCCGGAAAGAAGGCCTTCGTCGTCAACCGGATAGGAGACTTCGGCTTCGCCTTAGGGATAATGCTCATCTTTGTTACCTTCGGGAGCCTGGATTTCCAGGAGGTCTTCCGGATGGCCCCGGAAAAGCTCCAGGTTGGGAGCGCCCTGGCCACTGCCATTACTCTGCTCCTCTTCACCGGGGCCATGGGAAAATCGGCCCAGATTCCCCTCTACGTCTGGCTCCCCGACGCCATGGAGGGCCCCACCCCAGTCTCTGCCCTGATCCACGCTGCCACTATGGTTACGGCCGGTGTTTACATGGTGGCAAGGAACCACGTCCTCTACGAGCTGGCACCATTTTCCCTGGCTTTAGTGGCAGCCGTGGGAATGGCTACCGCCTTCTTTACAGCCTCTATTGCCTTGGTTCAGAACGATATAAAGCGGATCATGGCCTACTCCACCATCAGTCAACTGGGCTACATGTTTACCGGGGCCGGGGTAGGGGCCTATGCCGCCGGGATCTTCCATTTGATGACCCACGCCTTCTTTAAGGCCCTCCTCTTCCTGGCGGCCGGGAGCGTCATGCACGCCCTGGCTAACGAAACAGATATCCGCCGGATGGGTGCCCTCAAGGAGCATATACCAATTACTTTTTGGACCATGGCCATTGCCACCGCTGCTATTGCCGGGATTCCCGGCCTTTCGGGCTTCTTCAGCAAGGACGAGATCCTATGGCAGGCCTATAGTGGCCGGCATGGCCACTACCTCCTCTGGCTTTTAGGGGTGGCTACCGCTGCCTTAACTGCCTTTTACATGTTTAGGGTCCTCTTCCTCACCTTCCTCGGAGAGTCCCGTGTGGATCCCCATCTCCGCCATCACATCCACGAGTCACCCCCTATTATGACGGTTCCCTTAATGATCCTGGCCTTCCTTTCCATAGTAGGGGGCTACTTGGGGGTCCCCGAAGTCCTGGGCGGGGCCAACCGCTTTCAGGAGTTCCTGGCCCCTGTCTTTGAAGTCGGGCACGCCAAGGCCATACCATCCCCTCACGGTGCTGTTGGCCTGGAACTCGGCCTCATGGGGGTCTCAGTGGCTGCTGCCCTTGTTGGCATTGGAGTAGCCTATCGCTTTTATATCCAGGACCCGAGCCTCCCCCATCGCCTGGCCGAAAGGTTCCAGCGTGCCTACACTGCCTTGCTAAATAAATACTACGTAGACGAGATTTATGAGACCCTCATAGTGAATCCTTTCAAGCGCGGGTCCGTCTTCCTCTGGGAAGGCTTCGATGTGAAGGTGGTGGACGGCTCGGTGAACGGGGTGGCCTATCTCGTGGAGTGGGGAGGCAGCCTCTTGAGGAAGGTCCAGACGGGTTATGTCTTCAATTATGTGCTGGCCATTCTGGCTGGGGCTGTAGCCATCGTCGGCTATATGGCTTTCTGGCGGTGAGGAAAAGCGTCCGATGTCCAAAGTCAGAAGTCGTGTGAACCATGAACCCTGAACTGTGAACCATGAACCAGCTTGGCTTTCCCATCCTCTCAATAGTGACCTTCCTCCCCCTGGTAGGGGTCCTGGCGATCCTCTTTATTGACCGGGAGCGGAAGCCCCTGATCCGGATAACTGCCCTCTTCTTTTCGGCCCTGGACTTTCTGGCCTCGCTCCCCCTTTACTCCTATTTCCGAAGCGATACCGCTGCCATGCAGTTCGTGGAGAAGGCCCCCTGGATCCCGTCTTTTGGGATCACCTATTTCCTAGGGATTGACGGGATCAGCCTCTTTTTAATTCTCCTCACCACCTTCCTCACAGCCATTTCTGTTCTCTCTTCCTGGACGGCCATCACCGAGAAGGTGAAGGAGTATATGATTTGCATGCTCCTCCTGGAGACGGGGATGATCGGGGTCTTCTGCGCCCTCGACTTCTTCCTCTTCTACGTCTTCTGGGAAGTGATGCTGCTCCCCATGTACTTCCTGATCGGCATCTGGGGCGCGCCGGCGCGGACCGAGCCCGCCGTGGGGGCCTCGACGTGCGCGTCGGGGAGCCACGTGTGGAAGGGGA
>JACRGL010000180.1 GCA_016212365.1 Candidatus Methylomirabilota bacterium
CCTCTAGTATTTTTTCCTTTACATTCCCCTTCCCCTGTGGTAAGTATCGGAACGGTGTGTAGGATTTCCTGAACCAGGGCGGCTACTGGCCGGACATCCGTGAGGGGAAATGCAGCTATCAAGGTTAGTTATAACTGGATTTAAATCTTTTGTAGAGAAAACCGATCTATCTTTCCAAGCAGGGATTACCGCCATTGTTGGCCCTAACGGCTGTGGAAAATCCAACATCGCCGATGCCATCCGCTGGGCTCTGGGGGAGCAAAGCGCCAAGCTCCTACGGGCGGAACGCATGGAAGACGTTATCTTCGCCGGGAGTAGAGAGCGTAAGCCCCTGGGAATGGCCGAAGTCTCTTTAACCTTGACCCGGGCTAATAGCCGCCTCCCCACCGAGTTCGAAGAAATAAACATTACCCGCTGCCTCTACCGCTCTGGCGATAGCGAGTACTTCCTCAACAAGGCCCCCTGCCGCCTCAAGGACATCGCTGAGCTCTTTCTGGACACAGGCCTGGGGGCTGAACCCTATGCCCTCATCGAGCAAGGCTCTGTCGCCTCTATAGTTAATGGCAGGCCGTCTGAACGACGGGCGTTGCTGGAAGAGGCGGCAGGCGTCACCAAATACAAGGGACGCCGAAAGGTAACCCTCTCCAAGCTCGATTCTACCGAACAAAACCTCCTTCGGATTAGGGACGTCATAGCCGAGGTAGAGCGCGGCCTCCTTTCCCTCCGCCGCCAGACGCGCAAGGCGGAGAGGTACCGGGAGCTCAAAGGTCGGGCCGATCAGCTCCAACTCCTCTTGAAACACAGAGAATATTTATCCCTTATGGAGGGGTTAGCCAGGGAGGGGGAGGGTTTTCAGGGCCTTCAAAGGGAACAGTCTCAATTAGTTGCCCAAATAGCCCGAATGGAGGCTTCTTTAGAGGCAGAGAGGCTGGCAGAGATATCGAGCCAGAGGGCCCTCTCTCAGGCCGAGAGCGAGCTATTCAAGCTCCGCCGCCGAATTGATAAAGTAGAGGCCGAGCTGAGGATGCGCCGACTATCCCTTCAAAACTTAATAGAAAAGGCTCAGCAGGGGGTCGGGAAGCAGGAAAGCGTTATTATCCGATCCCGCCAACTGCAGGAGCAGTTAGAGTCAGAAAGGGAAAAGTACAGGGGCCTCCAGGGGGAACTGGCAATCAAAGAAGAGGCTGTCCGGATTAATAGTGCCCGGCTTTTGATCGTCGCCCAGAGGCTCAAGGAGATAGAAGGAGAACTCGAGGAGCACCGGGGGCGGAGCTTCAGCCTGGCCTCCGCTTTGACAGAGAAGCGAAACCAGCTCTTGAACCTAAAAGAGCAAAGACTCTCCTTCGAGCGCAGCCGTGAGAAGCTAGCCAAGGGGTTTGAGGCAGCTAAGGCCGAGCGAGAAACCTTAGAAAAAAGAAGGCAGCAAGTCACTTCGAAACTCGCTCATATAGAAAGGGAGCTGGTAACCCTCCTTTCCGAGAAAGAGGAGGTCTCTGCCCTCCTTGCCAAAGAGGAGGAGTTCCAGAACGGCCTGGACATGAAATTGGTAGCCCTCCGGGAGGGTCTAAGCCGCTCTCGGAGCCGCCTTGAATCCTATCGAGAGCTCCACGATAACTGCTACCAGTCAGGGTCTGGACTGCCCTTAAAAGGCCTGGCGTCCATTGAGAACCCCCCCTCCCTTGATGAACTCCTGGAGGTGGAGGAGAGATACGAGAAGGCCCTGGAAGCCCTCCTTGACCGGGACCTCCGGGGCATGATAATCAAGGATCTGGCCGCCGCCCTGGCCTTCCTTCAAGCCCAAAATGGTGCCCAGGCCCTCCTCATCCCCCTAGAACTCCCCTTCCCTCCCGAGCCCGATCCCTCTCCAGCGCATCTACCCCACGCGCCTCGCCTCGAGGGGCGGGCGGTGGATTTCGTCCGGTGCCTGCCTCAATACCGAGCCCTTCTGGAGCGTCTCTTGGGCGACGGCCTCATCGTCGAAGACCTGGAGTCCGCCTTTTACCTCGTATCCCATGGCCTTTGGAAGGGGAGGATAGCCACCCTTCAAGGCGGGTTAATAGATCCCCGTGGTACTATACGCCTGGGCTCCTTGGAAGCAGGAGGCCTCCTGGCCCGCCAGCGCGAAATGCGGACTCTAGCAGAGGAAATTGCCCAGATGGAGGTAGGGCTGGCCCATTGGGAAAGGGAACAGGAGGAAGGGCGGTCTCGGATGGACCAACTGAAGGAGGGCGTTGAAAGGCTGGAGAAGGGGTTACAG
This sequence comes from Candidatus Methylomirabilota bacterium, assembly GCA_016212365.1. Lineage (GTDB taxonomy): Bacteria > Methylomirabilota > Methylomirabilia > Methylomirabilales > JACRGL01 > JACRGL01. The sequence goes on from JACRGL010000180.1 coordinate 2,258, forward strand.
GCTCTTCAGAAGGAGCAAGTTCAGGGAGAGAAGGAGGGTGTCCAACTGGACGCCGAAGCCCGACGCCTGGAGGGCCAGCTAGAGCTCTTCACCTTTGAGCTCTCGGAGCTAGAAAAGGAGCTATCTGGAAATAGCCAGGCCATGGAAATGGTGGAGAGGGAAATCGCCCTTCTGGAAGAAGGGTTGAGGGGCAAGGAAGAGAAGGGACGCCTCTTACAAAGGGACCTAGCAGAGATCAATCCTCAAAAGGATGGCCTGGCTTCCATCATCACTGAACTCCGCTTGGAGATGGCCACCCTCCGCGAGCGCCTCGAAGGGACCCAGGCCCAGATGGCTCGAATGGAGACCGAGCTCGGTGGCCTTCTCTCGGAAGAAGCATGTCTCGCTGAGGACCTTTCCCTTTGGGAAACCAGGCGGGATGAGGAGGAGAGGTCCTTGGCCCTTCTAGAGTCCGACCTGGCAGGGTTATTAAAGGAAGAGGAAAAGGCGCGGTTGACTCTGGCCTCCCTGGAAGGCGAGCACGGGCTTATCCAAGAGCGGGTGCGATCTCTAGAGAATGAGCTCCGTCAGGGGCGGAAGGAGGCGGCAGGGCTTCGAGAGAGGACCTCCGCCTTCCAGGTGAGGATGGCCGAGTTGACTCAATCCCTCCGCCACCTCAGGGAGGAGGGATTAGAGGACTACCAGGTAGATCTGGAGACCTTTTCTCCGGAAAGGGAAACGGCCCATCCCCAAACCTGGAGGGCAGAACTAGAGGACCTTAATAAACAGATTCATGAGATGGGCCCCGTGAACTTGGCGGCCTTGGAGGAATACCGCTCCTTGAAGGAACGCCATGACTTCCTTTCTCGCCACGCCGCTGATCTCGAGGCTTCGATAAAGTCACTGAAGGAGGCCATCACCGAAATTAACCGCACTAGTCAGGCCCTTTTCCAAGAGACCTTTGCAGTCGTCGAGGCCCACTTCGACCGTTATTTTCGCCATTTTTTCTCGGGAGGGCGCGCGAAGCTTATCCTTCAATCCGATGAAGAGGAAGAAGAGCCAGGGGTAGAGATTCTGGTGAGGCCGCCTGGGAAGAAGCTGGGAAATCTCTCCCTGCTCTCAGGGGGGGAGAAGGCCATGACGGGGCTTGCCTTCCTCCTGGGCCTCTTCACTGCCAATCCCAGCCCCTTCTGCCTCCTGGACGAGGTGGATGCACCCCTTGATGACGCTAACATCGAGAGGTTCCTTTCCCTCCTCCAGGAACTCAAGTCCAGTTCCCAGTTTATCATTATTACCCACAACAAGCGGACCATGGAGGCCGCCGACCTCCTTTATGGGATAACTATGGAGGAGCCTGGCGTCTCCAAACTGGTCTCAGTGCGATTTAACACCCCGGACCAATGAAAAGCACTGATGGAGCCCATGAGGTCCTGGCCGTCCTGACCGGAAGGGTTAAGGGGGCCATGGTCGCTGCCTGGCTGGGCCCCGAGGGGGAGGTCCTTGACAGTTACCCCTCAGGCCTTCCAAATGAGGCCCCCCTCCTTTTCGCCGACCTCCTTTCCACCGCTCATCGCCTTCATCAAGGGCAGCTGCGAGCCACATTGATAGAGCTTGAAGGGGCAGCCCTGATAGGAGTCCCCCTCCGGGATGGCTCGGCCCTCCTGTTGGTGCTTCGGCCTGAGGCCCCGATCGGTCAGGGCCTCTTCGAACTCAGAAAGGCGGCATTCTGGTGGGACAGGGGCCGAACAGACGGGGGGTATAGGGAGCTCCATCCCCATGAGTGAGCAAAAAGGATTGCTAGAGAGGCTGCGGCGGGGTTTGCGAAGGACTCAGGAGGCCTTCTTGGGGCCTCTGGAAGACCTTTTGGGCTCGCCCAGGATGGACTCGGGCCTCCTGGAAGAGCTGGAAGAACTCTTGATCACGGCGGATATAGGGGTTATAACCAGCGAACGGATATTAGAGAAACTCCGCCGGGATCTGGGCCGCAAAGAGCTTTCCGACCCTCGCCGACTGCGGGATTACCTTCGGGAAGAGATCGCATCCCTCCTTGGCCAGGTGGCATCCCGAGAGCCCCCCTACCCTACCAGACCTTGGGTGGTCCTTTTCCTTGGGGTAAACGGCTGCGGCAAGACCACTACCATTGGGAAGATTGCCTGGCGCCATCGCCAGGAGGGAAAGAAGGTGCTCCTCGCTGCCGCCGACACCTTCAGAGCGGCGGCCATAGAACAGCTTCAGATCTGGGGGAAGAAAGCAGGGGCGGATGTAGTAAGCCATCGGCCTGGCGCCGATCCCTCAGCGGTCATCTTTGATGCCTTAAAGGCCGCCAAGGCCCGCCAGATGGACCTCTTGCTTATAGATACCGCTGGCCGTCTCCATACCAAGAGGAATCTGATGGAGGAACTCCGGAAGGTAAAGAGGGTCATTGGCCGGGAGGCCACTGAGGCCCCCCATGAAGTGCTTTTGGTCCTCGATGCCACTATGGGGAGTAACTCCTTGACCCAGGCCAGGGAGTTCCACCAGGCCTTAGGGGTTACGGGTCTGGTTTTGGCCAAATTGGATGGGACCGCAAAAGGTGGGGCATTAATTGGTATAGTAGATGAGCTCAAGATCCCGGTGAAGTACCTGGGCATAGGGGAGAAACTGGACGACCTGGAGGAGTTTGAACCCGAGAGCTTCGCCGAGGCCCTGCTTATTCCTTGACTATCTTTCTTTAAAAGCTATTTATCAACAGTTTTACTGAAAGGATTACGGTTCTAGCTTCTTCTCCAGGTGGATAAATTCACCCCTCTTAAAGCCCAGGGTTCTGAAGTAATCCACCAGGTCCCCGTCATTCCAGTTTAGCATGGTGTGGACCATATCCACCCCGCTCTTTCTAAAGTAGTCAAAGAGGGCCTCCGCCAGCTTCCTCCCGATGCCCTTCCCTTGATAGTCGGGATCAACGCCCATTATCTCCAGCCAGCCACTCATAGGAATATTAAACTCCCATCCCCTAATGTCCCCTAAGATGAAGCCTATCACCTGGCCTTCCAGCTCGGCCACCAGGCAAGAAGCAGGGTCCCGATTGATGTAGCTCGCCACCTTGCTCTCCCAGTAAGCCTCATGAGGCTTCCCTGTGATCTTCTCATCAATCTTGTGGATGGCGTCTATGTCCTTGGCCGTCATCCTTCTGATAGTGACCTTCCCCATTTTTGCCTCCTTAGGCCTCTCCTCCCGCTCTGCAGCCCTCGTTTTTCCAGCCCGGGGTCGAAGCTGGCCCCATATAATAGAGCCTAGCTTCTTCGTAGTTCTTAAATTTAAGGTCTTTTGTAGGATTACCTTATAGGATTCTTGGCCTGAAACGGAGTTATAAAGGGCCTCGTAAAGGCCTAGATCCACCTTGGCCCCCTCTATTAAGGGGTCGAGGAGATGGCAGCGGGAACCTGCCTTACAAAAGAGCCGAACCCCCATCCCAAAGTAGTAGTCCTCAAGGAGGTCCTGGCATCTCCTGGCATAGTGCTCAAAGGCCTCCCGGCTCACCCCATGCTGGAGCAGGACCTTCGCTGCTTCGATGCCGGTGGATATGGCAGTGTTTATCCCCTTCCCCTTGAAGGGGCGCATCCAACCGGTGGCATCCCCGACGGTCACGAAACGGTGCCCGAAGGGGTTCTTGGCAGGGGCAGTGGGAAACTTCCCCTCGAAGTAAACTAGTTCCTCCCGGTTGAAGAAAGGTAGGTGGGCCCGAACCTGAGGGAGGTCCAGGAAACGGTCCATGTCCAAGGATGTTACCTCTTCCCCGGCGATGTTTATGATGACGTGATCCCCCTTCGGGGTGATGGCCCCAAACTCAATGGGGGGGAGGGGTAGCAGGAAGGCGTAGATGATGTTCCCCAGCTTCCTCTCGATGAATCCCCGTTCGGTGTGAAACTTCGTAATGAAGGTTTTAAGGAACTTGGCGGGCCTCCGATAGCTCTCCCCTTTTTCTGTAGCGTTCTCAAAGACGCTGAGCATGGCTTCATCAAGGCCGAAGGCCCCTACCACCACGTCGGCCCTGAGATAGCCGCTTTCGCTGTAAACTCTCACCTCATCCAGGGGGCCCGACCTCACAAACTCCAGATCGGTCACCCGGGCCTTAACCACCTCTGCACCTAGTTCTTCAGCCTTTTCCAGCATAAACTTGTCGAACATGCCCCGGCGCACGGTATAAGTGGGCCAATCCTCTTCCCTTCCCATCAGGAGGACCTCGCTCCCCTGGGTGTGGAGGCGGTAAGCGTAGATCCGCCGCTTGATGAGGTCTAAGGGAAGACTTACCCCTAGCTCTTTTTCCAAAATGGCTTCTAAAGGCGGCGACAGAACCCCCACGCATTGATTGTAATGGAATTCAAAGTCCTTGCCCTCGAAGAGCACCACCCGGATATCCAGGCCCTCCTTCCAGGCCTCCCTCTTAAGCTTAATGGCGCAGCTTGACCCTGCAGGGCCGCCCCCGATTATGGCCACCGTACTCCCATCCTTCAAGGGGATTTTCATAATGGCCTGTCTCCAGCCCTTGAGGACAAGGGGCTGAGGTTTTCGGCTGTGGTCTGACCCAGCCTCCAGAGGAGGCGGGGCCTCAGAATCTGGAAGAATATTTTTTTATAGGGGGCATCCCCGGTGAACATATACCAGAGGACGTGGGAAAGGATTCTGGAGGCATCATTAGGTCTGGACTGTTCCCGTTTCACTACTTCGAGATAAGAGCGGGAAAGGACCCGGTTGGAAGAGGCCAACCGGTGGAGGGTAAACATCAATTTTCCATACCAGTTATCCCTGCCGAACATGGAGCGGCAGCGGCTATGGTAATGGAGGGCAAAGTCTTCCTTAGAAATTCCCTTCCGAAAGGCGGTATCGGCAGCAAAAAAGGCCGTAAAATATGCGGATTCAATACCACTTTTGAGAAAACGGGAACAGTTGGCATCCCCGATGATAACTAGCCTGTCGGTAAAGGGCCTCTCCGCGGAAGTTACAGGAACCCGTGGATGACAGTGGCAGAGGATAGACCATTCCCTGGGCAGGAACCGCCCCATTTCGGAGCTATCCATCTCCCTTAACAGATCTTTTATCTTGACATGCTCTCCAATACCGGTGACGGTGAGGTAGTCCCCTTTAGGGGTAAGGGCGGAGAAGATGAGCCCCGAGCCCAAAGGGGAGAAGATGTGGATCATATCCTGGAGCACCTCCCGATTGAAGGCCCTGCCCACCTCGATCTCTGCTTGGCAAGTATGCCAGGTCTCAGGGGGTCGGTAACCGAAGGGGAGCCTTTCTGTCATACGGGTATTGACGCCAAAAGCCCCCACCAGGAGGTCTGTCTCGTAAATTCCCCTCCCGCCTCCGTATTTTATAAGGGCCCTCTCCCCTTTCTGGGAAGGGAGGACCACTTCGTTTACCCCCTCATGAAGGACCTCCGCCCCCATGGAGGCGGCGACATTGAGGAGATGCTGGTCAAAGCTTACCTTATCCTGGTCGGCATCCCGGCGTAAGGGACCGGCACCCCGGAAGACCGTGTAGATCTTCTCCTCTGGGCCCCCATGGAGAGCGGCGAAATTCTCGAAGGCATGAAAGACGTAGCCTTTTATCTCGTGCCGCACGACATTAGGGGGGAGGGGGAGGTTCAATTGCTGAAGCCTACCCACCAGCCCGGATCCTATGGCCCCGGCGCACATATTGCACCCTAAGGGCCCACAGTCCTCAAAGAATTTGCGGTCGAAGATCGTGAGCTTGAGCTTCCAACCCCGGCTCCTCGCTAGATTGAGGGCGTGGATGCTAAAGAAGCTCCCTGCAGGGCCGCCCCCTATAACTGCCACTGAGGACCCGTCCTTTAACTTTAACTCTTCCCCCATGGGGATACCCCCTGATCGACTGGCCCACTGACTAACTGGCCCACTGACTAACTGGCCCACTGACTAACTGGCCCACTTATATTTAAGCACTCATCGCTTTTTTTGTCAAAAGGTTTAAATATAAATAATGCTTGACACTTATTAGAATATTTACGACAATTTATAA
>JACRGL010000025.1 GCA_016212365.1 Candidatus Methylomirabilota bacterium
ATATAGGTGATGGGGTTAGAACGGGGCGTGCGACCTACGGGCTCCTGGTCTATGAGCCTCACCCCCCGGAGGTGCTGGACGCCGTAGAGGCCCTGGTGCTGGCCCACCCGGCTGAATTCTACCTTAAAGGCCCGGGCCAGGGCCTTGTAGAGGGTATCGTGGACCAGGGTGCTCTTGCCTGATCCGGAGACACCGGTAATACAGGTGAAGGTATGAAGGGGAATCTTTACATTGATGCCTTTGAGGTTGTTCTCCTGGGCCCCCTCTAGCTCCAGGAACTGCCCATTCCCAGGCCTTCTCCGGGATGGAAGTGGAATGACCTCTTCCCCCCGGAGATACCTGGCCGTCAAGGAATCCCGGTTCTGTAAGAAAGCAGCCGGCGGCCCGGCAAAGACTACTTTGCCACCCCCCTCCCCGGCCCGTGGCCCTAGCTCCACCAGGTAATCGGCGGTCTCCATCAGGGTCCGGTCGTGCTCCACCACTACCACCGTGTTTCCCGCCCCCGCCAGGTCCTTGACGATCTCCGCCAAGCGGCCGGTATCCCGCGGATGGAGCCCGATAGTGGGCTCATCCAGGACATATAGGGTCCCCGTCAGGCGCGAAGAGAGCTGGTTGGCCAGGTTGATCCTCTGGGCCTCTCCTCCTGATAAGGTGCGGGTCTCCCGATCCAGTGTGAGGTAGCCCAGGCCCATCCGGAGGAGGAAGCCAAGCTTTGCATGGATCTGCCTTAGAATCAGGCGGGCCACCTCCCTCTCGATCGCGCTAAATGGAAGGTCCTGGAAAAAAGCGGCCACCTCCTCCACCCTCATCCGGCATACCTGGTGAATGTCTTTTTCCCCCACCTTCACGTTGAGGGCCTCCGGCCGGAGTCTCCTCCCCTCACAGGAGGAGCAGGGGAAAGGGGCCCGGTAGCGGCTCAGGAAGACCCGGACATGGAGCTTATAGCGCCGGGCCTCATGCTCCTCAAAGAAGGCATCGATCCCTTCAAAGTCATCTGCCCCCTCGAAGACGAGTTTTTTCTCCCGGTCCGTGAGATCGGCATATGGCTTGTGGAGGTTGATGCGGTATCTGCGGGCGGCCCTCTCCAGTTGCCGATACCACCAGCGGTGGGTCCGCGTGTTCCAGGGCTCAATGGCCCCCTCGACCAGGCTTTTGCTCTTATCAGGAATGATCAGGTCCTCGTCGTAGAGGAGCACATTCCCAAAGCCCCTGCATTCTGGGCATGCGCCCAAGGGGTGGTTAAAAGAAAAGAGGAGAGGCTGGGGCCTCTCAAAGGCCTCCCCGCAGCCGTAGCAGCGGAGTTCCTGGCCAAAGCGGAGGAGGCCTTTGCCCATAACCTCCACATAGACATTTCCCTTCCCTTCATGGAAGGCGCCCTCCAGGGAATCCACCAGGCGGGCCCTTTCTTCGGGCCGGAGGACCAGGCGGTCGAGGATCACCTGGACCTCCTTTAGCCCCTGGAGGTTCAGGTCGAGGCCGGGCCCGAGCTCCTGGATTTCTCCCATCACCCGGAGCCTGGCGAAGCCCCGCCGAAGAAGGGAGGTAGCCAGCTCCCGGCCCTCCACTCCCGGGGATAGGGGAATGGGAAACAGGATCTGGGCCCTCTCCCCCTCGTGGGCAGCCAGGAGCTCGTCGGCTACTGTGGTAGGCGAATAGGCCCTTGCCTCCCGGTTGCACTTCTGGCAGAAGACCCTCCCGATCTTGGCGAAGAGGAGGCGCAGGTAGTCATGGAGTTCGGTGGCTGTGCCTACAGTAGAGCGGGCAGTTCGGACCGGGTTCCTCTGCTCGATGGCAATGGCGGGCCGGACATTCTCGATGGAGTCCAGTAAGGGCCGGTCTACCTTTTCCAGGAACATGCGGGCATAGGCGGATAGGGATTCGATATAGCGCCACTGCCCCTCGGCAAAGATGGTGTCAAAGGCCAGGGAGGACTTTCCCGAACCGCTCAGCCCGGTGATGACGGTTACCTTATCGTGGGGGAGGCGCAGGTCAATCCCCTTCAGGTTGTTCTGCCTGGCCCCCCGGATGATGAGCTCACCTGGGTCCATACCTATATTTTAACATAAAAGATGCCGCTCTAGAAGAGCGGGAAATCCCTGCGTCCTTTATAAATTGGCCGAACACAGCCTGGAGTTTTGTAGAAAAGAAAATTGGCCCTATAATAGGAAGGCTGGTTCGGCAAGCTATTGGTTGACAAGCTTAAGCCTTTGTCTTACCATGAGTATTACCCCAAGGAGCTGGTAAGGAAAAATTGTGATGGTAACGCAGAATGAGGCCAGGGGAAATATCAAGGCCTTGATAGCTAAATACGAGGCCGAGCATGAGGCCGGAAGGCTTCCCCTCTATAACGAATCGGAAGCCAAGGATGCCTATAAGCATTCCGACTATACCCTGGATGAAGAATTCCTGCGGGAGGCAATCCAGCTCCTCCTCGACCGCATCATCTTCATTCGCTCCTGTGAGGATCGAGGCCTGGCCCACGGTGAAACCTTGAAGGATAAGGTCCTCCAGTATCGAGATGACATCGGGCCCGCGTTTATGCCCGTCCTAAAAGGGATCTTCCGGCTCTACGAGCGGAACTTCAACAGCGACCTCTTCCTGCCCCATCCATCCGAGGAGCTCAAGATTGACTTCAAGGCCCTCAAAGAGGTTATCCTGGAGACCTACGATCCCTACCTCTTCAGTGCCATTGGCCTGGAGGTCCTGGGCTCCATTTACGAGCAGTACCTGGGCTACACCCTCCGCCTTACCGACAAGCGGGTCAAGTATGAGCTAAAGCCTGAGGTCCGCAAGGCCGGGGGTGTCTACTATACACCGGAATACGTGGTGGATTACATAGTCAGGAACACTGTGGGCAGGCTCCTCAAGGAGCTCAAGCCTAAAGAGATAGAAAGGCTCCGCATCCTTGATCCGGCCTGCGGATCGGGCTCTTTCCTAATCCGGGCCTACCATGAGATGCTTGACTATTACCAGCAAAAGAAGGCCGAGGCCTTAGAGAGGCGCAGAAAAGCTTTAATGGCGGCTCGGGTCGATCAATCGGCCTTCCCTTTCCAGATCGAGAATGGAGAGCCCAGGCTCACGATTTTTGAAAAACGAGAGGTCTTGCTGCGCCACATCTATGGGGTAGACCTGGACCCTCAGGCGGAAGAGGTGACCAAGCTCAGCTTGATGCTGAAAATGCTAGAAGGGGAGCTGGGTCTCATCCCAGGACGGGCCGTCCTCCCCGTCCTAGACCAGAACATCAAGTGTGGTAACTCCCTGATCAGCGGTGACCAGCTCACCTTGCAAGGCTACTTCGGCCCAGAGTTCTGGAGGCTCCGCCCATTCGATTGGGCTACACGCTTTCCAAAGATTGTGGAAGAGGGCGGCTTCGACGCGGTCATCGGTAATCCGCCCTGGATCGAATCTAAACGAATGGATGCTAAAGAAAAAAGGTTTTACGAAGAACACTTCCAATCGGTGGATAAACAGTACGACGTTTTTAATGCTTTTATTGAACGGGGTCTTCAAGTTCTAAAAAACTCCAGGTTGCTAGGTTTTATTGTGCCGAGTAGGTTTGTTATGAACCCTGATTATGAAATTTTTAGGGAATTTCTTCTCAATAATACGTCAATTTTAGACATCTGTGACGTTGGGGAAGATATTTTTGAAGGAGTTGAGATGCCCGCATTGATTATTACCTTACGAAAGGAGCATATGAGATCAAAAAGACTCCAAAATCTTATTAATGTCAAAGTAGAAGTTCAAAACTTTAGGGAGGGGAGGTGGCGGGAGTATCATATTCCCCAAAAGCGCTTCTTAAACGAGAATAGACGTCTTTTTACCATTTACCAGTCTCCAGAAATTGACGATATCATTAGGAAAATCGAAGAGGACTCAGTAACATTTGGAAGCCTGGCCACCAATGCTAGGGGAGTTGAGATAGGCAAGAAGAGTTCTCTCATATCTGATGAAAAGCGGGGGAAAGGATGGGTTCCTTTTTTGGTTGGAGAGGACATCGATAGATATTTGATAAAGGGCCAGCATTTTCTTCAGCTTGGAGCGCCCGGTGTAGATTATAAGAAGCCGGATTTGTACCAAGGTGAGAAAATCCTTATCCGCAAAACAGGGACAGGGATTAGGGCTACATACGATGATGAAGGTTTCTACGCGATCCAAGTAATTTATATTTTCAAACCAGTAAAGCCTACAACAAATCTCAAATTTCTCTTGGGCCTGTTGAATTCGAGACTCATGGCTTTTTATTATTTCACCAAGTTCGGTGAGAAACACAAAAAGGCCTTTCCGCATTTGCGTCAAGAATCCGTCTTACAGCTCCCCATCAGGTTGCCTGACATCAGCAATCAAAAAGAGAAGGTTCTCCATGATAAGGTGGCGGCCCTGGTGGATATCATGCTTAATTTGCAATCCCGCTATCAGCTAACCAAAGGGAGCGAGCAAGGGCTATTGAAGGATCAGCTCGATAAGACCGACCGGGAGATTGACGACCTAGTTTATAAACTCTACGGCATTACGGAAGACGAAATAAAGGTTGTCAAGGCAGACTAGCATTTTGAAATAAACATGGAGGGCTAAGATGGGTTGGTCAATTCCGGGATGGATTTGGGAGTTAATACTGAAAACCCCTCTAAAATATTTCCTATATATATTCAAGCGTCCAATATTAAGTCGTATCTCTAAAGATATTTCAATAATACCCCAAGGAGCGATTCGGATTCGTCATGAATATATTTATCCGCAAATTGTGATTAGTTTTCAGATGATTAATAAAAGTCCACAAGATCTTTTTCAAGTGATGATGAATGGGAAAGTGCAGTGCGACAGGTTAAGGAGAAACTTTATCTCCTTTTGCAAGGCTTAACGGAACAATAGGATTGTCCAATGGCCTTAATGGGTTTAACTAATCGTCCTCTCCTTTGAATCTTACGGGAGGCGGACGAAGTCAATTCGAGACAACTTTGCTACCACCGACCGCCTCATTAACCAGATCGTATATAGGCTCTACGGACTGAACGAGGACGAAATTAGAATCGTTGAAGAGGGCACGAGTGAGGCAGGCTTCTTTATGTAATATAGCAATTCGAAATCCCTTGACGTTTGACTACAATTTGTATATTTTTGACGACAAATCGTATATTATCCGAGAGGCGGATCGCCCATGCTCGAATTGCTGTTTTCTTCATCGGCCAGGGTGAGGGTCCTGACCCTCTTTCTGGTAAATCCCCATAGCCGCTACTATCAACGGGAGGTGTCTAACCTCGCTCGCCTTCCAATCCGAGCCGTGCAGCGGGAGCTGGCAAAGATGGAGCGGATCGGGCTTATCAAGAAAAACTTCGAGGGGAATCGGGTATATTACCAGGTTTGCCCAGATTTCTTTCTCCTCCCAGAGCTGAAGAGTATGATCTTAAAGACCGTAGGACTGGGTTCGATCCTTCGGGAAAACCTTGAGGATGAGCGGGAGATTCGGCTCGCCTTTATTTCGTCCTCACAAGACCTCCCGGCAGGAGATCGGCGATCTCTTCGCCATCGTTGAAAGGGACCTAAAGGATGCCGCTATCAAGGGTCTTTCTGCGGATCGGAGGTTCACTACCTCCTATAATGCCATTCTCCAGGCCGCTACGGCGCTGATGCATTGTATGGGTTACAGGGCGGTGGGAGCAGGACATAAGGATTGGAGGGAGAGAAATGGAATTCGAGGAGTTTTGGGAAGACTTCGGGATCCGTATAGGTCCTTTGGGGATTGGCCTCCATGGCCTGGGCAAGTTTGTCAGATACAGCAGGACCGAGGCATCTCATATCCTGCGCATCCGCATTGATCCGGAGATAAAAAAGGGGGAGATAAAAGCCCGGCTGGTTAAGCCAGGACTTTTAGAGATCGAGTGGCCCAGGAAGGTGGAAGGGGAGGAGGTCCCCATAGAATAAGCAGTCAGCAGTCAGTGATCAGCGGTCGGTGAAACAAATTTAAATCCCCAGTTATTTATGCTGATAGCTGATGGCTGAGGGCTGATTAGCTGAATAGGAGACCAGAATGGCTAAAGTCTGTATTGAAAAGGTTGGGAAGATGTTCTACCACTTTTACCCCACTATAGTGACGGTGGTCACTGTCCATTCCGGGGGAAGGGACAATGCTATGCCGGCGGCCTGGAACTCGGCCCTCTCCTTTGATCCCCCATTATATGGGGTGGCTATCTCCCCAAAGAGGCACACTTACCAGATGATCTTAGATGCTAAGGAATTCGCCCTGAACTTCCTCCCTTATGAGGCCGCCGAGGCCATGGCCCAAACAGGGGGATGCTCGGGAAGGGAAGTGGATAAGTTTCAGAGATTCCAACTGGCAAAAGAATCCCCCTTAAAAATCAAGTCCCCTATCCTCAAGGACGCCTATGCTTCTTACGAGTGCCGGCTGGTAGACCATCACACCTATGGGGACCATGAGTGGTTTGTTGGGGAAGTAGTGGCTGTGCATTATTTAAAGGACGGTTTTGACGAAAAGGGCATTATAAGATTGGACCGCCTGAACCCTGCCCTCTATATGGGCTCTGATCTATACATCACCGCTGCCAGAGAGAGCAAGCGCCACTTAGACCGGGAGGTCTACGGTAGAGGGGCCTGAGTCTAGGTAACTCCTTTCTCCGCAATTCCCTACCATGCCAGGCCGAAAAATAATCCATGTGGACATGGACGCCTTTTTTGCCTCTATAGAGGAAATGGATAACCCTTCCTATAAAGGCAAACCGGTAATTGTGGGGGCGGACCCTAAAAAAGGGAAAGGTCGTGGCGTTGTTTCCGCCTGCTCCTACGAGGCAAGGAAGTTCGGCATCCACTCGGCCATGCCTATCTCCTGGGCCTACCGCCTCTGCCCCCAGGGGATATACCTCCCCGTGCGGATGGAGAGGTATCAGGAGGTCTCCGAGCGGATCTTTCAGATTCTCGGCCGCTACACAGATTTGGTGGAGCCGGTGAGTATTGACGAGGCGTTTTTGGACGTCACCGGGGCTACGCGCCTCTTCGGGCCAGCAGAGGAGATCGCCAAAAGAATCAAGGAAGAAATCCGCCACGGGTTAGGCCTGGTGGCCTCGGTAGGAGTAGCCTCTAACAAGTTTACCGCTAAGGTGGCCTCTGACCTGGGCAAGCCCGACGGCTTTGTGGTGGTAAAAGAAGGCGAGGAAAGGGCCTTTTTGGAAGACCTCCCTTTGTCCCGCCTCTGGGGAGTAGGGCCTAAGACGGAGGAGCGTCTAAAGGCCCTGGGCCTAAAGACTATAGGAGAGCTGGCCCGCAAGCCCGAGGTAGAGCTGGTCTCCACCTTCGGTAAACTAGGCTCCCACCTCTGGCGACTGTCCAATGGCATCGACGATAGTCCGGTAACCCCGGAGGCGGAGGTCAGGTCCATCGGTGCCGAGACCACCTTTGAGGAGGATACGGATGACCCGGCCTTCCTTCGCCGCACTCTCCTCCAGCTCTCCGATCGGGTGGCGGAGAGGCTTCGAGGGGAAGGGTATAAGGGCAGGACCGTAACCCTTAAACTCCGCTATCAGGACTTTACTACCCTTACCCGTTCTTTCACATTGCCAGGGCCGATATCGGCGGGAAGCGATGTCTACCGGGAGGCCCTCAAGCTCCTGGAAAAGATACCCCTCGCCTCTAGGAGAGTAAGGCTTTTAGGGGTTTCCGTTTCCAAGCTAGAAGCCCTCGCCCAAGAGTCTCCGGGCCAGCTCCCCCTCTTTCCCGTGGGAGACAGGAAGGGGAGGCTCGAAGGGGCCGTGGACGCTATCCGGTCCCGCTTCGGGGAGGAGGCCATTGGCCGGGCCTCCCTGCCTGTGCCAGCACGGCAGACAGGCGTTTCTAGGCCTCGGCGTAAAAAAGGGTAACATTTATTAATCTACCCAATCCGGCGATAAATTATAAAAATCTTTAAAGTATTCATTAGGAATGAGGAGTATGCGGGAGCTGGACGAAAACGTGCGGACCTTCGAGGGCCGGGGAGGAGTTGTGGCTTGACAGGGAAGGGTACCTCCCAGATTTTCACCAGAGACTTCCTGGTGGCCGCCCTGGCCAACTTCCTCTTCTTCACCAACCTTAACGCCTATAACCTCCTTCCCCTTTATATAAAAGAGCTGGGCGGGGGCGAGGCCCAGATAGGACTGATCATGGGCACCTACAGCGCCACCGCCATTTTTCTCCAACCCCTGGCCGGAAGTTACCTCGATCGCCTTGGACGGAGGCGGTTCATGCACCTGGGGGCGGGGGCTATCTTTCTGGCCTCCATGGCTTTCGCTTTCCTGCCCACCATAGGCCCCTTTGTTTTCCTGCGCTTTCTTCAGGGCCTGGGATACTCTGCCTTCTTCGTCGCTAACTTCACGGTGGTGGCAGATATGGTCCCCTTCCACCGGCGGGCGGAAGCTGTAGGGATCTTCGGAATTTCTGGCCTAGTCACCATAGCCGCCTCCCCGGCCTTAGGGGAGCTGGTGATTGAGGCCTTCGGGTATAAGCCCTTCTTCCTGGGCCTGGCCGGGGTGGCCCTGATCTGCCTGGGGGTCACACGTCGGGTATCTGAGCCCCATTTCGCTTCCCTTCCCTCCTCGGGGCCTTCCCTTTCATGGCTCCTTGGCCACCGGGAGTTCGCCGTCCCTCTCAGTGCGGGTTTTATTTTCGGCCTGGCCATGGGGACGGTCTTTGCCTTCCTGCCCACCTATGCCAGGGAGGTGGGCATTGGCCGGATCGGTCCCTTCTACATTGCCTACACTTTAGCGGCTATCGGGGTGCGGGTCCTCCTGGGGCGCCTTTCCGATGTTTTCGGAAGGAGGCAGGTGATTCAGCCATCCCTTGTTGCCCTGGCCTTGGGGACCCTCCTTTTAGCCGGCCTCCGCTCTTTCAAGGGCCTCTGGTTCATCGGGGTCTTAAACGGAGGGGCCCACGGCTTTCTCTATCCTACCTTGAGCGCGCTGCTCATTGACCGCTCCGAGGGAAGTAGCCGGGGAAAGGTATTAGGGGCCTTCAGCGCCGCTGTCCTTATGGGGAGTGCCTCCGGGGCCATGGCCTTTGGCCTGGTGGCGGAGATCCTGGGCTATCCAGTAGCCTATGCTATCTCAGCCGGGATGATCTTCCTGGGCTTTATGATTTTCTCCCTTTTGGATCAGGAACTGGGTCCATAAGTGACCAAGGCCGATCCCTTTTATGTCAAGAATTTTTAAAAGGTATGTTAAAATACATACTTGGTTTCATTTATTTTTGGAGCCAAGGAGCTGGGATGGCGGATATAGAGGTCAGGGAGGCGGGGCAAGAGGACAATCAGGCCCTTATCGAACTCGAGCGGGCCTCGCCCATGGGGGTAGAGACGGTGATCGCCCTGGACCGCTCCCCCGACTTCTTTGCCCGTTCCAAAGCCTATAAGAGCTGGAAGGCATTGGTGGCAGAGGAAGCTGGCGAACTGGTCGGAGTAGGAGCGGTGGCCTTCAAGAGGCTCCGCGTGGCGGAAAAGCCTGTGAAGGCCGCCTATTTCTATGACCTCCGGGTGGCCCCGACCCACCGCCGTCGCGGTGTGGCCAGCGCTATAGGGGATGCGCTGCGGGCTGTAGTCCGCGCCGAAGGGGTGGAAATGGGCTATTCCCTGGTGATGGAGGGAAATGTCCCTTCCCTGGAGTTCGTGGCCAAGCGGGGGTCAAGACCAGTGAGGCGGTGCCTCCTCTGGGCCTCGCCAGTGGTAGGGGAAGGGCCGGCGGGCAAAAGTCCCTTCAGGGATTTGGAAGAAAGGGATTATGAACGGGTGGCCCGGGCCCTCGGGCGATGCTACTCAAGGCACGATCTTTATCCCAATTGGGATGCCCAGGGCCTGAAGGGCCTCGTCAGCCGGGCATGCCTCGGACCGGCGGACCTCCGGGTATGGGATGACCAGGGGAGGGTGCGGGCCTGCTTCGGCCTCTGGGACTATTCGTCCGTAATGAGGATGCGATTCCTTCGGGTGAAGGTCCCTGGGCCTGGCCATGAGGAGGCATTTCCCAGGCCTGGCCAGGAGCTCCACCAGTACTTCCTTCTTCCTCTAGCCTTTGAAGGGGAGGAGGAACTCCTATCCCTGATTACTGAGGCCCGGAGGATGGTGCTGGAAAGGGGAGGGGCTCAAGGGGCCTTCGCAAGCCTCATGATCCCCTATGATCCTGAAGATTCTCGGTTTCGCCCCCTTTCCCATCTCCCCCATTTTGAGGTCGGGCTCCAGTTCTTCGTCCTTTTTCTAGGAGGAGAAGCTACCATTGGGGAGAGGCCCATTTATCTTGACCCTGTTGACCTTTAGCGTCGCCGTTTACCTAATAATCTATCCAGGAGGTGCGCCATGGCTAAGGGGAAAAAGAGAGTCGCAGAAAAGAAGGTATACGTTTTCCAGTATACCGGTGGGCTGGTAGGCCCTAGCCTCCCCATGCTGGGTCCTGTGGCCGACGGGGGCACCATCGTAGCTGCCACCGCCCCCGGCTGCTGGGGACCCATGATCACCCCCAAGTTCAAAGGGGGCCATGAGGTGACCCAGCCTGTGGCAGTAGCGGGGGCCGAGGTAGGGGATGCCATTGCCATATCCATCCAGAAGGTAAAAGTCACATCCCTGGCTACCGCCTCCGGGACCCATTCCTTCGTGGAGGGCCGCTATATTGGGGACCCCTTCGTTGCCCGCAAATGCCCTAAGTGCGGGGTCATGAACCCTTCCACAAAACTGGTGGGGATAGGCCAGGAGGCGGTCCGCTGCGCCCAGTGCGGGGAAGAGATAAGTCCATTCCGCGTTCACCTCGGCTACACCATGGTCTTCGACCACAAGAAGGGGGTGGCCGTCACCGTGTCTAAAGGGATAGCCAAAAAGCTGGCAAAGAAGGCCGTCACCATGGCAGCCCTCCCCTCCTCATCAGAGCAGCACCCCATTCTGGCCTTCGACCTTTCCGATATGCCAGGGATAGTCACCCGCCTCCGCCCCTTCCTGGGCAATATCGGCACCACACCGGCCATCGATATGCCCGATTCCCACAATTGCGGGGACTTCGGTCAATTCCTGGTGGATGCCCCCCATGAATACCGTCTTACAAAAGAGCAGCTTAAACTCAGGACAGACGGGCACCTGGACATTGACTCGGTGCGGGAGGGGGCGGTCCTAATCTGCCCTGTAAAGGTGAGGGGTGGAGGGGTTTATATGGGGGACATGCACGCCCAGCAGGGGGATGGGGAGATCGCGGTGCACACCACCGACGTCTCGGGGGAGGCCACGGTAAAGGTCCAGGTGATCAAGGGCCTGGGGATAGAGGGGCCTATCCTGCTTCCACCCACTGAGGATCTCCCTTACTTAGCCCGACCCTTAAGGAGGGCGGAGAAAAATGCTGCCAGGGCCTTAGCCCAGCATTTCGGCCAGGCCTTTTTGGAGGAGGCGCTACCCATCCAGGTAATCGGCTCGGGGGCCAACCTGAACGAGGCGGCCGAGTGCGGCCTGGAGCGGGCAGCCCGGTTCCTGGAGATGTCTCTGGATGAGGTGAAGAACCGGGTCACCATTACGGGGGCGGTGGAGATAGGGAGGCTGCCCGGCCTGGTGACCGTCACCCTGATGGCGCCTTTAAAGAAATTAGAAAAGCGGGAGATCGCCGATATCGTAAGGAAGCAGTATCGGCTCTCGCGCCTCAAAAATTAAATGCGACCAGCACTGAATTTTAACATTTCGGTCGCATTTACCCTGAGCGAAGCGAAGGGTCTTGAGTTCCTTCACTTTGTTCAGGACCGCTTTGCTCCTCAGGATAAATGTGCCCATTATGTTAAAAAGCATTATAGGGCACATTTAGGTGGTGACCCATTAGGATATTTGTAGTTGCCTGATTCATCAGGCAGAAATGCGTAGCTCCAAATATCCCCATATTTGAGGGTCACTACCAAAAATCGGGGGTTTATCCCTTATGGCATTAAGGGCAGTCTTCTTCGACGCCGGCAATACCCTCCTTAATATGAACTATGCCTTCATTGTGGAAGTGCTGGCCCAGGAGGGGTACCCGCTGAGCGCTGGCGCCATCATGGAGGCGGAGCGCCGGGCGCGGATCAGGCTCGACCCTCTCCTCTCGGCCCGGCGATCCACGGAAGATCCCGGCATCTTCAAGGCCTATATGAAGTTTACCTGCGAAGGGTTGGGGATTCCACCCGAAGAGGTGGTGGAGAGGGCCCTGGGGAAGATAATGGAATACAACCGAACGGAGGGGCTCTGGAACAAGCCTAACCCAGATGCCTTCCGGGTCTTAAGGGGCCTAAAGGCGAAAGGCTTCATTCTAGGCGTGATCTCTAATTCCAACGGGACCATAGAGGCTATCCTCCGGAAAGCGGGCCTGGCCGGATTCCTAAACTTTGTCCTGGACTCCGCTGTCGTGGGTATCGAGAAGCCCGATCCCCGGATCTTTAAGATGGGCCTGGAGAAGGCCAGAGTTGCCCCGCATGAAGCCGTTTACATAGGGGATATCTATTCGGTGGATATCCTGGGCTCTCGCGCCGCCGGTCTTCACGGCATCTTACTGGATCCCATTGGGGCCTGGGGGGAGGTTAACTGCCCTAAGGCCAGAGACCTTGCCCATGCCAGGGACCTCATCCTCGGGGGTTTTACAGGGGCTGATGAATGCCCTCAAATCAATGCCTAATGACTTTCCTGTAAGGGGATCAAGGATGCAGGAGGGACCCTTAGAGAGGGTTAGACGCTCGGTCTTATTTATGCCAGGCTCCAGCTGGCGGATCCTGGAAAAAGGAGGCAGCACCGGGGCGGATGCAGCCATCCTGGACTTGGAGGATGCCGTGGCCCCAGAGAAGAAAGGGGAGGCCCGGAACTTGGTGGCCCGGGCCTTACGAACCGTAGTTTTCGGAGCTACAGAGAGGATAGTGCGGATAAATCTTTTGGATGGGCCCTATGGGAGGGATGATCTGGTAATGGCTATGGAAGGCCATCCCGAGGCCCTGCTCCTCCCCAAGGTCAATTCCTTCCAGGATGTATTGCGCCTGGAGGGGCTGCTCCTAGCCGAGGAGAAGAGGTTAGGGTTGCTTCCAGGTAAAATGCGACTCATGGCCATGATTGAGACGCCCTCCGGGGTTCTAGCTGCCAGGGACATCGCCTGCTCTAGTTCCCGTTTAGAGGCCCTGGTCTTTGGCCACGCCGACCTGGCCGCGGAGTTAGGGATAAGGCCGGGTCGCGCCGGGGAAGGGGTCATCCAGGAGGCCCGGGCCCTCATTTCCCTGGCTGCATCGGCGGCCGGAGTTCAAGCTATTGATGCCGTCTTTTTGGATCTGGAGGACCTGGAAGGCTTGCGAAAGGAGGCAGAGGCCGCGGCCATGATGGGGTATAGCGGCAAGCTTTGCATCCACCCCCGGCAGATTGCGCCTATCCATGAGGCTTTCACTCCTACCGAAGAGGAGGTCTCCCAAGCCCAGCAGGTCCTCGCTGCCTTTAAGGAGGCCAGGAAAAAGGGGCAAGGGGTCTTGGTGCTGGAAGGGAAGATGGTAGATGAGCCCATCGTAAAGCAGGCCAGCAGGGTCCTGGCCCGGGCTCGGCGGGCGGGCCTACTATCAGCCTTTGAAAAATAGACATTGACATCCCTAATTTCCCCCTCTCCCTTGATGGGAGAGGGTTGCGGTGAGGGTGGACTCATCACCATAATGTTCCCCCTCCCCTTAATCCC
>JACRGL010000181.1 GCA_016212365.1 Candidatus Methylomirabilota bacterium
CGCTAACTGCAACCGTATCCTTTACTTTAAGGGGTAAGTCTTGTGGGGCAGGACACTCTCCACGTTTACATTGATGGTGCCTCCCGTGGAAATCCAGGTCCGGCTGGGGTCGGGGTAGTCTTGGAGTCCGAGGGAGGGGATTTTGTGGGGGAGGATTACCGTTTCATCGGGAAGGCTACCAACAATACTGCCGAATACCGAGCCCTCCTGATCGCCTTGGAAAAGGTTAGAGATCTCGGCTACGCTAAGGTTCGGATCTATACTGACTCCCAGCTCTTGGTTAGACATCTCAACGGGGACTATCGAGTGAGGAGCCCCAGCCTCCGGAACCTTTATCAGAGGGTGATTCATCTTAGACGCTCCTTCGATAGCTTCAGCATCCAGCATCTTGAGAGGGGCTACAATAAGAGGGCAGATCTTTTAGCCAATCGCGCTATTAACGAGGCATTAAGGGAATTCAGCAGATGAGGGGGTCTCGGCGACGAGAGAGTCCGGTTAAGTTGAGTACTGCCCTGGACGAAGTGCTCCGGGGCCTGGGCCTGGAAGGGGTCTTGAAGGAGGTAACGGTCCGCAGGCTCTGGGAAGAGGTAGTGGGACCTGGCATTTCCCGGCGTGCCCAGCCGGAGGACTTCCGGGGAGGCCGGCTCCGAGTCCGCGTCTCTGACTCAGTTTGGCTTCACCAGCTCTCCTTGATGAGGCCCCGGATTATTGCCCAGCTCAACCAAAGGATGGGGGAGGGCATGGTCAAGGAGATCTACCTGAGTATAGGGAAGGTAGATCGCCCTCCACCCAAATCCTAAAGGCATGAATAAGGCCTGGCCAAAAAGACACGGTTTGTAGCAAACCCTCCACACTTTCTGCCCTTTACCCAGATCCGCTGATTCTCTTCCTCGTCAAATTCCTGACTTGAGATCTATGAAAAACCTTTGCCTGCCTTAGGCAGGCAACTACGGATGGTGCCGAAAGAACGTAGTTGCCCAATCTATTGGACCCTTGGTATAGACCTTGCAAATCTCATTGACGGGTTTTTCTGACCATTGATCAGGGGGCCTAATTTGGGCCATCAAAGGACCATCCAAAAGCCGGTTAGCTGCCAAGGGATTGGCCTCCACAGCGGTGTTCCTGTCCGCATGACTCTAAAGCCAGCCCTGGCTAATACTGGAATCGTCTTCCAGCGCCGGGACTTGCCTGAGTCTCCCATCGTGGGGGCCAGGCCAGAGAATATTCAGGCCGTCCATCACGCTATCACCCTGGAAAAAAAGGGGGTCACCGTGAGGACCGTCGAGCACCTGCTCTCGGCCTTGGCAGGCCTGGGGGTGGACAATCTCCTCGTAGAATTGGAAGGCGGGGAGGTCCCGGCCATGGATGGCAGCGCCCGGCCATTTGTGGAGCTATTGCTCCAGGCAGGGGTTCGGAGGCTCTTTCAACCCAAGACTTACCTGAAGGTCAAAAGGCGGATCCTCGTTCAGGAGGGGAAACGGAGCGTTCAGGTTGTTCCCTCAGAGGGCCTGAAGGTCTTCTATACTATGAGCTTTGACCACCCCCTCTTGGGAGAGCAATCGGTGGCCTTTAACATCTCCCGGGAGATCTACGCCCGGGAAATCGCCCCTTCTCGCACATTTGGCTTCCTAAAGGACGTCCCCTACCTTCGAGAAATGGGCCTGGCCTTAGGGGGTTCCATGGAGAATGCCATACTGGTAGGGGAGGAAGGAGTCTTGAATGGCGGACTCCGCTACCCCGATGAATTAGTTCGCCACAAGGTGCTGGACCTCTTGGGAGATCTCTGCCTTTTGGGAAAACCCTTAGTGGGGACGGTCATTGCCCATGGGGCTGGACATTCCCTGCACGCCCAGCTGGTTAAAGAGATTCAACGGCAGCTGGATTTAGAGGAGGCCCAGGAGGCTTCGCTTCCTACGGTCATCGAGAAGTGGGTTAAGCCCCTTCTCCCTATCTCTGAGCCCCTGGAGACTCTAGCATTTTAGAGCCCGGCGACCTCGCCCTGTTCCTAAGCCCTTCCAGCGGTCTTCCCATTATCACAAACTTACCATGCCCACCCCAAAATAGACATTAAAAATGCTAATCCCAGGAACTCCCCTCCCCTGGCGGGAGGGGATTAAGGGGAGGGGGAACATTATGGTGATGAGTCCACCCTCACCGCAACC
>JACRGL010000182.1 GCA_016212365.1 Candidatus Methylomirabilota bacterium
CCTTTTAAAAATTTTTCCCTCGACTTCGCTCGGGATAAATTGGCCGCCGCAATATAAAAAGGACTTTATATTTAGGATTTTTGCGAGGAAGAGGACGCAAAGTGTTTGGCGAATTTTGCCCCCACCCAAAATTCGCCAAACACGAAAAGCCGAATCGGACACGCTTACACATTAGCACGAAGCCCCGCCCCAGCGGGGCGCCGAGTGAGGCCTGCTGCCTACAGCAGGCCGAACGGTGCAAGCAAGATACGGGAGCGCCGGCCCAGGCGCGGCGCCTAAAGATTATTGAATTTTAAAGAACGAATAAAGCGTATTGTAAAGCCGAAGCATAAGGCTAACCGAAGAACACCTTGGCGATATCGTAGAGGCCCATGTCTACTGTCTTCAGGGCCTTTACGGCATCGGCCAGGTCCACAGGGATGACCCTGTTTCCCTGGAGGGCTACCATCTTCCCGAACTCGCCCTTCATCACCAAGTCCACGGCAGCAATCCCGAAGCGAGTGGCCAGCACCCGGTCGAAGGCGGTAGGGGTGCCGCCCCTCTGAATATGGCCCAGGATGGTCACCCTGGTCTCGATCCCCGTCCTCTTCTCAATTTCCTCCCCTACCAGGTAGCCGATTCCCCCCAGGCGTACATGGCCGAAGGCATCCACCTTGGGGCTCTGAATCACCAGGTCCTTGGCCTCGGCGGGCTTTGCTCCTTCCGCCACTACTACAATGCTGAAGTCCTTGCCCCGGCCGTGGCGCTTTTTAATGAGCTTGCAGATCTCGTCCATAGAGAAGGGGACCTCGGGGATGAGGATACAGTCGGCCCCCCCTGCGATCCCGGCTATGGTGGCGATCCAGCCGGCATGGCGGCCCATCACCTCCACCACCATAACCCGGTCGTGGGATTCGGCGGTGGTGTGCAGACGGTCAATAGCATCGGTAGCGATAGAAACAGCGGTGTCGAAGCCGAAGGTATAGTCGGTACAGGAGAGGTCGTTGTCGATGGTCTTGGGGACACCTACTACCTTGACCCCCATCTGGGAGAACTTATGTGCCACCCCCAGGGTGTCCTCACCCCCGATGGTGATTAGGGCCTCGATCTGAGACTTCTTTAAATTATCCAGGACCCTGGCCGGCCCATCCGGGCTTTTGAAAGGGTTAGTCCGGGAGGTCTTGAGGATGGTGCCCCCTTTAGGGAGGATTCCCGAGACCTGGTCAATCCCCAGCTCCTCGATATCACCCTCGGTCAAGCCTAGCCAACCCTGCTTGATACCCAAGACCGTGCATCCATGCTGGAGTACAGCCTTTCTGACCACTGCTCGGATGACGGCATTCAGGCCGGGGCAGTCACCACCACCCGTAAGGATGCCAATGCGTTTTATACTCACCTAAAACCCTCCATTAGGCCAATGGCCATCAGCTATCAGCTTATAAATCCTCTTCTGAAGGCTGAATGCTGATTGCTGAAGGCTTTATTCCTCCAGGGGCTTGAAGCGGTCCTTGAGCCTCTCCATGAGGATAGGCATGGTGGTGTATTCCATCTCCTCTAGGGGAAGGCGATGGGGCTCGAAGGGCCCATGCCGCCTTAAGTAATCAGCAGCCTCGTTGGCCTTCCTCCTCGCCTCGTCAAAGCTTGGATCATCGAAGAGGTCCATTGGCCCAACAAATTTTCCATCGTTAAGCTGGAAGCCGGCGGCAATCACCCGGGGCGGTCCGTCAAAGCGGCTGGGATTGGCCTGAGCGAATTTCACCGGCATCAGGGGGCCGTAGTGGGAGCCCCTCATCCATCCCTCGGCCAGAGTAGGGAAGCAGAAGGCCTCCAGGACCTCGCCCACGGCCGGAAAGCCCGCCTGGGAGCGAACTATAAGGACCGGATCGTCCTTGCCCACGTATTTGCCGGCAATTAGGCTCAGGCGCTGGGTGGAGGCTGAGGCCGCCACTTCCCCGTCCTTACGGCGATAGATGCGCCTGACCATGTAGCGGCCCTGGGTCCCCAGGAAGATGAGGAGGCTATAGATCTCCTCCGGGCAGTGAAGGGTGATCTCCGTGTTCTTTAAGGTGTCCAGCACCACAAAGTCGAATCCATCATGCATGGAGGGGTCAATCACCAAGCCGACGGTGTTAAAGGGGTCGGCGAATATCTTATAGAGGGGGAGGTTCCAGGCCCCTGGGGCCGTTTTGTCTGCCATGAATACAATAACTGGTTCGCTCTTGCGCTCAATGAACTCCATCTCAGCAACGCCAGGCCCCATACCCTTGACATTGCCGCTGAAGGCATCGGAGAGCAAATCCTGCCCGGCCCCGTAGAGCTTCAGGCCTTTGGCCAGGGCGGTGCACTTCAGGAAGGTGTCCCAGGCGAGCCCGTGAATATCTTTATCATCCTCCCCCCGCCGGTGGGTCATGATGAGCTCCAGGTCATCCCCACAGCGGGTGACGTGATAGTCGACGAGAAGCCCTTCTTTCCGGGCTGTGGCCAGGGACTCCCGGGCCTTCTCCATGAGGTCAGGATGCACTGCTACGTGACCTACGTAACTCCCAACGTCTGCCTTTATCACGCTTAGGGTAATCTTTTCTTCTGCCATGGCTGCTTCCTCCTTCCAAAGATCAATATAACTTGTCCCCCGTTGAGCCGAAGCAATATATACGCCCTTTCCCGATGCGTTTTTTATCATAGTTTCCTGGGCCAGTAAAGAAAAATCCGCCCGGAAGTTTGGCCTTGACTTTTCGAGTCCGCCTTTCTATACTTTGCGCTGCAAAAGGCCCTTCTATTGCATAAGGCCCCTTCTTTGGAAAGGGCTGCGGATATTGGCTTGTATAGGAGGTAAGCTTGGAACGGAACCTGGCCCTGGAGGTGGTGAGGGTGACCGAGGCCGCCGCCCTCTCATCGGCCCGCTGGATGGGCCGGGGCAATGAGAAGGCGGCAGACCAGGCAGCTGTAGATGCTATGCGGCGGGCCTTTGATGCCGTAGCCATCTCCGGAACCGTGGTAATCGGAGAGGGGGAGCGGGAGGAGGCCCCTATGCTCTATATAGGGGAGAAGGTAGGCACCGGCTCCTCGCCCGAGGTGGACGTGGCCCTGGACCCTTTGGAGGGGACCTCCATAGTCTCTCAGGGGAGGGCTAATGCCCTGTCCATCGTAGCCATCGCCGAGAAGGGCGGCTTCCTTCATGTCCCTGATATCTATATGGAGAAGATCGCCGTGGGACCTAAAGCGGCGGGGGCCATTGATATTAACGCTTCCCCCCAGGAGAATCTCTATTCTATTGCCGAGGCAATGAAGTGTTACGTGGAGGACCTGACGGTGGTGATTCTGGATCGGCCCCGCCACTCCGAGCTCGTCCGGGCGGTGAGGGAGGTGGGGGCGCGGATCAAGCTCATCCAGGATGGTGACGTCTCAGCGGCCATCGCCACCGCCTTTGAGGGGACGGGGGTGGATGTCCTTATAGGGATCGGGGGTGCCCCGGAAGGGGTCCTGGCGGCGGCGGCGCTACAGTGCATGGGTGGTGATATGCAGGCTTGCCTTAAACCCCGGAACGAAGAGGAAGTGGAACTGGCCCTCCGGATGGGAATCAGGGACATAAATCAGGTTTTTAATATCCACGACATGGCTCACAGCTCAGATATCATGTTTGCCGCCACTGGTGTTACTGACGGCGATCTCTTGAAGGGGGTCCGCTTCTTCGGGGGCGGGGCCCGCACCCACTCGGTGGTTATGCGGTATAAGTCGGGGACGGTGCGCTTTATTGAGGCCACCCACCGTTTCGATAAGAAGCCCATCTATTAGGAGTTACCCTCATCCTTTCATCTTGGGCAGTGCCCTTGATCCTTCCCTATCAAGAGTTAGTGCCCAAGGTCGCTAGGACCGCTCGTATAAAGGAGAGATCCAGCGTTCGGGGTAGATAACCATGATTAAAGGAGTCCGAGGCGCCCCTGATATCCTCCCCGAGGACATCAGCAAGTGGCAGTACGTGGAGGGAGTAGCCCGGAATATCCTGGAAAACTATGGTTACCAGGAGATCCGGACTCCCATCTTCGAGAAGACCGAGCTCTTTGTCCGGGGGATCGGGGAAGGGACAGATATCGAGGAGAAAGAGATGTATACATTCCTCGATCGGAGCCAGGAGAGCCTTACCTTGCGCCCTGAGGGGACAGCCCCGGTGGTGAGGGCCTATCTGGAACACAGGCTCTTCGCTGGAGCTTCCTTGATAAAGGTCTATTACCTCGGTCCCATGTTCCGCCACGAGCGGCCCCAGGCAGGCCGCTTCCGCCAATTTTACCAGATCGGAGCGGAGGCCATCGGGTCTGATAGCCCGGCCATAGACGCTGAGCTCCTTTCCCTCCTGGACCACCTCTTCGAGGAGCTCGGGCTTCAAGATATTGAACTTCAGCTTAACACCATCGGCTGTAAGGCCTGTCGTCCCGAGTTTAGGGATCGCTTCACTATATACATGAAGTCCAAGGCCGGCAGGCTATGCCCGGAGTGCCTGATTCGTCTTCAGCGCAACCCCCTCCGCATCCTGGATTGTAAGGAAGAGGCCTGTCAGAAGGTAACCGCCAAGGCCCCCCGACTATCCCAGGTTATATGCGAGGCCTGTTCCCATCACTTCCGCGATCTGGAGGGTCTCCTCTCACTGCTCAAGGTAGATTACCAGGTAAACGAGGGGCTTGTGCGGGGGCTCGATTATTACACCCGCACCACCTTTGAGTTTATCAACCCGGCCCTCGGTGCCCAGAACGCCATTGCGGGTGGAGGTCGATACGATGGTCTCGCAGAGGAGCTCGGCGGCGTCCCAACCCCTGGCATTGGCTTTGCCCTTGGTATGGAGCGGGTAGTGGCCTCCCTTCCCCCGAAATTCCATGACCGGCAGGGTTCCTATCATGGGGTCTATGTGGCCACCTTAGGGGACGAGGCCTTCCGCTCAGGGATGCTCATCCTCCAGGAGCTGAGGCGGAAGGGTTTCCGGGCAACCATCGACTTCGAAAAGAGGTCCCTTAAGGGCCAGATGCGCCAGGCCCATAAGGAGCGCTACCGCTTTTGCGTGATCCTGGGGGATGAAGAGCTCAGGGAAAGGGAGGCCATCCTGCGGGATATGGAGAAGGCCCAGCAGGAAGGGGTTCCCCTCTCAGGCCTGGTGGACCTGCTTCTCGATTGGAAAAGAGCGAAAGGGGTTTAGCCCGTGTGGAGGCGGACTGGTTACTGTGGTGAGCTCAGGGCCTCCCATGTAGGGCAGGAGGTAATCCTCATGGGTTGGGTCCATCGGCGCCGCGACCACGGAGGGCTGATCTTCGTAGACCTCCGGGACCGGGAGGGTCAGGTGCAAGTGGTCTTCAATCCTGAGCGGGGTCAGGAGGCTTATGAAGTGGCCCGCCGGATGCGGCCGGAATACGTAGGGGCCATCCGGGGAAGGGTGGCCATGCGCCCCCCCGGAACGGAGAACCCGGCCCTCGACACAGGCCAGGTAGAGGTCCTGGCGGAGGAGGCCAGGATTCTAAACGAGGCTCGGACCCCGGTCTTTCCCATCGAGGAAGAGACAGCGGCTGCCGAGGAAGTGCGCCTCGCCTACCGCTATCTGGATCTCCGTCGGCCATCGCTCCAGCAGAACCTTAGGCTCCGGCACCGGGTTTACCAGGTGATCCGTTCCTTCCTGGATCGGAATGGCTTTATCGAGATAGAGACCCCTGTCCTTACCAAGAGCACCCCCGAGGGCGCACGGGACTTCTTGGTACCAAGCCGCTTGAGCCCGGGCCATTTCTACGCCCTCCCTCAATCGCCCCAGCTCTTTAAGCAACTTTTGATGGTGGCGGGCTTCGACAGCTACTTTCAGATTGTCAAGTGCTATCGGGATGAGGATCTGCGGGCAGACCGCCAGCCGGAGTTTACCCAGATCGACATTGAGATGTCCTTCGTGGACCGGGAAGGCGTGCTTCCCCTGATGGAGGAACTCATTGCCGAGATCTTTCAGGCGGCCAAGGGCGTCAAGCTCCCCCGCCCCTTTCCCCGCCTGACCTTCACCGAGTCCTTTGACCGCTATGGCCTGGATAACCCCGATACCCGCTTCGAGATGGATCTCACCGACCTCTCGGAGGTGGTGAGGGGGACCGAGTTCCGACCCTTTGCCGATGCCCTGGAATCCGGAGGGGTGGTGAAGGGGATCAACGCCCATGGCTGCAGTGACTATTCGCGAAAGGACATCGAGGAGCTCACCGACTATATTAAGGTCTTCGGGGCGAAAGGCCTGGTCCCCTTCAGGGTGACGCCTGAAGGGGTCTCCTCGCCCATGGCCAAGTTCTTCTCTCCGGTTTTATTGGAGGCTATCCGAGGGGTCCTCCAGGGGAGCCCCGGGGACCTGCTCCTTTTAGTAGCCGATCAACCCCCGGTGGTGGCCGAGGCCCTGGGAAGGCTCCGCCTCAAGCTCGCCGAGCGCTTAGGGCTTTTGGATCCCCATAAGTTTAATCCGGTATGGGTCACGGATTTTCCCCTCCTGGAGTTCGACGAGAAGGAAGGGCGCTGGAGCGCCGTTCACCATCCCTTTACCGCCCCTGTGGGGGAGGACGTCCCTCTTTTTGATACTGACCCGGGTAGGATCCGGGCCCAGGCCTATGACCTGATAATAAATGGTCAAGAGGTGGGGGGAGGGAGCATCCGTATCCATCGCCGGGAGGTCCAGGCCAAGATGTTTCAGGTCCTGGGGATCGGGGAAGAGGAGGCCAGGGCCAAGTTTGGCTTCCTCCTGGAGGCCCTGGAGTTCGGGACACCCCCCCATGGGGGGATTGCCTTTGGCCTGGACCGTCTCATCATGATCCTGACCGGGGCCGAGTCTATAAGGGATGTCATCGCCTTCCCCAAGACCCAGAAGGGCCAATGCCTGATGAGTAAAGCCCCCTCACCAGTTGATGGAGCGCAACTCAAGGAACTCCGCATCAAATTGGACTTACCCTAAGCCCATTTATCGTTGACAAGGTAAAGGAAAAGGGTTATTGGTAAAGTATGACTGCCTCTTTCCAGGCTACAGCCAAGAAGATCTCCCTCCCGGCAGGGATGGAGATCCAGGGCCTCTTTGGTCGTTATGACGAATACATGAAGCTGGTGGAGGAGGCCCTCGACGTTAAGCTGGTGGCGAGGGAAGGACTCCTTACCATTAGCGGGGATGGCCCCCAGGTGGAGATCGCCGAGAGGGTAATCTCTGAGCTCCAGGCGGTCATCTCCCGGGGTAGATCTATCCAGGCCCGGGATGTGAAGCTGGCCTTGAAGTTATGCGCAAACGGGGATCCCTCGGTCTTCAAGAAGGTCTTCGAAGACCAGATAGAGGTCTCGCCCAAGAAACGCCCTGTCCGTCCTAAGGGTCTTGGCCAGAAGAAATACGTGGATGCCATCCGCGAATACGACATCGTCCTTGGCATTGGTCCTGCAGGGACCGGGAAGACCTATCTCGCTATGGCCATGGCCGTATCAGCTCTCCTGAAGAGGGAGGTGAGCCGTATCATCCTGACCCGCCCGGCTGTGGAGGCGGGGGAGAAGCTGGGCTACCTGCCGGGCACCCTTTACGACAAGATAAATCCCTATCTACGTCCCCTTTATGATGCCCTCTACGATATGATGGATACGGAGAAGGCCAACAAATTAGTGGAGATGGGGATCATAGAGATCGCCCCCCTGGCGTTCATGCGCGGCAGGACCCTGAACGACTCCTTCATTATCCTGGACGAGGCCCAGAATACCACCTCCGAACAAATGAAGATGTTCCTTACCCGCCTGGGCTTCAATTCTAAGACGGTGATTACCGGCGATATTACCCAGGTGGACCTCCCGGCAGGGAAGATTTCAGGGCTTATCGAGGTCCGCACTATCCTAAAGGACATCGAAGGGATCAAGTTCATATATCTTACAGAGGAGGACGTGGTCCGCCATGAGCTGGTGTCCGAGATCATTCGGGCCTACGAGTCTCATCACTCTTCTCCGTAGGACGTGCGGCGCCGGGGAGTGACCGGGGCTTAGCAGGTAAAATGGGGTTTTCAGCGATCATTTAAGCAGGGATTAGCTCCGTGGATCCACTCAGGTTCTTCCGGAAGGGGAACAAGCGGGGGGCAATTCCCAGTCGAGCCCAGCGGCTCCGCTTTTACCCTGACCTTCCCAAAGAAGGTCGGGGGATTCTGCTCTTAGGGGCAGCCTTCTTCCTCCTGGTACTCACCGGCCTGGTCATCTCTGCGCATCCTCGGCCCTGGCAGATATCCAAATTGCTGGGGCTCTTCCTCCTGGTTCTCTTCCTAGTAGGTTCCCTGTATTACTATCTTATAAAGCTCCAACCTCGCCCCCTCCAGTCCACAAAAAGCCTACTCCTCCTAGCCACCGTTATCCTCTTGTGCCTTAGCATCGTTCGCTTCACCTTTCTCCTCATTACCTCCCTTAACAATACCTTTCCCTTCTTCCCCCTGGCTTCCTTGAAATATTCCCTACCGGTAGCGTTAGGAGGATTCCTCCTGGCGGTGGTCTTTAATCCCCGCCTCGCCTTCGCTGGCTCCCTGGCCATTAGCATCCTGGCTACCTTTATGGTATCGGGGGAATTCCGCTTCTTCCTCTTCAGTTTTGTGGGGGGCTTGGTGGGGGCATTTGCCGTCTCTGATAGTCAGGAGCAGGCCACTTTCTTCAAGGCAGGTCTCTTAATAAGCCTCATCAATCTCTACACCATTTCAGCCCTGGCCCTGATCAGTAGTGGTGGGGCCGACCTTCCCTATGATGTTCTGGCCAGTTTGACCAATGGTCTCTTCATCGCCATCCTGGCCTCCGGGCTCCTTCCTGCGCTTGAGTACTTCTTCGATACCACCAGCTACTTTAAGCTCCTAGAGCTCTCTAATCTCCATCAGCCCGTATTGAAACAGCTCGTTCTGGTAGCACCAGGGACATATCATCATAGCATACTGGTGGGCACATTAGCTGAGGGCGCCGCCGAGGCCATTGGAGCCAATCCTCTCCTCGTTCGCGTTGGTGCCTATTACCACGATATCGGTAAGATCAAGAAGCCTTCTTACTTTATTGAGAATCAGATGGATGCCCTGAACCGGCATGACAAGCTAGCCCCCAGCATGTCTAGCCTTATTATCATTTCCCACGTCAAGGAGGGTTTAGAGCTGGCCCTGGAGCACCACCTTCCCCCAGCCTTGGTGGATATCATCCACCAACACCACGGTACGAGTCTTATTGCCTATTTTTATCAGAAGGCCAAAGAGGCCGAAGACCGGGAGTTGGGCGAGGTCAAGGAGGAGGAGTACCGCTACCCCGGCCCTAAACCTGAGACCAAAGAGGCCGCCGTCCTGATGCTCGCAGACGCTGTGGAGGCTGCCTCTCGCACTCTGACCGACCCTACTCCCGCTCGCATCCAGGGCCTGGTGCAGCGGATCATTAACAACATCTTTATCGACGGGCAGCTTGGTGAGTGTGATCTGACCCTGCGGGACCTCCACTTGATCGCTAAGAGCTTTGTCCGCATCTTGATGGGCATTTTCCACTCCAGGATCGATTACCCGGAGATGCGGTTCCAGGACTTTCCCAGGAAGAGGGAAGGCAATGGCCCTCCAGGTCAAAAATCTACAAAGGAAGATAAAAACCAATACTCCCCTCTTAAAAAGGGTGGGGCAGAGGACCTTAAAAGGCTTGGGATATGAGGGCGCGGACTGCAGCCTCCTCCTAGTGGATGACCGGCGAATGACTGAGTTCAATGCCCGCTACCGAGGTCGCAAGAGGACAACTGATGTCCTGGCCTTCCCTATGGGGGAGGGGAGGGGAAAGGGGCTCCACCCCCAGATACTAGGGGATGTAGTGATCTCAGTGGAGGCCGCTGCCCGCCAGGCCCATGTCCTTGGACATTCATTGGAAATGGAGCTCTCGACCCTCCTCATCCATGGGATCCTTCATCTTGTTGGACACCACCACCATAGGGCCGAGGAGAGAAGGAGGGCCATGAGGCTCCAAGAAGAGCTCCTTCGCCGCTATTTTCCTACTGTGCGGACATGAACCCAAGGCCCTTCTTGGAAAGGCTAAATGCCGCCATCGAAGGGATCATCTATGCGGCAAAGACCCAGAGGAGCGTGCGCCTTCAATTTTTGGCTGCCTTCGTCGTCCTCTTGGTTAGCCTGTTCCTGCCCCTCACCAGAACCGAGCTCCTCTTCCTCTTCTTCACCATTATCCTTGTGATCTTCGCCGAGCTGGTAAACACCTCTGTTGAGCAAGTGGTCAACCTTTTCTCCCCCTCCCCCCACCCTTTAGCGAAAGCGGCCAAGGACGTGGCCGCTGGGGCGGTCTTCATTGCCTGCTTCGGGGCTTTAGTGATGGCCTATTTTATTATCTTCCCGGCCCTTAGCCCCTTCCTTACCCGCTGGATCCTTATTACCAAGCACTCCTCGGAGTATCTGACCTTCGCCGCCCTGACAGCGGTGATAGTATTGGTGGTGGTCCTGAAGGCGGTCTTTGGTCGTGGGACTCCGCTCTACGGGGGGATGCCCAGCGGCCATGCCGCGCTGGCCTTTGCCCTGGGCACTGCTCTCACCGTCCTCACCGAAAACCCACTGGTGATGCTCCTCTCCTTCTTCTTGGCCCTGTTGGTGAGCACCAGCCGCCTCCTTCATGGTATCCATACTAAGCTAGAAGTGGCCTTAGGGGCCATCCTGGGGACCTTGGTCACTGCCTTGATGTTTCAGGTATTTAGATAGTCATTCAACGCTCCTATAAAAAGGAAGCCTTTGGACGCTAAAGGGCCTTTTAGGGCAGAGGAAAGTCGTAGCCGACTCTCCGCCTTTTTGGAAGTCCTCCGGGCCATGATGGCCGAGACCGAGTTGGATCGGCTCCTTGGGCTCTTAGCCCGGGAGGCCCCTGAGGTCTTAGAGGCGGAGGAGTCCCGCCTTTTCCTTGTGGAGCGAGAAAAGGGCGAGCTGTATTCCCAACCTCCCTGGGGGCCTGAGGTCCGTTTCCCTATAGGCCAAGGGATCGCTGGCCAAGTAGCGGCCTCCGGCCAGATCCTGAACCTGGCTGAGGGCGACCTGCGCCCGCCTTTAGAGGTAGAGGGCTTGGAATCTTTACCCAAGACCCTTCTCTCCGTCCCTTTGAAGGATCGCCGGGGTGAAGTCCTGGGCGTCCTTCAGGTCCTGGAAAAAAGGGAGGGTCCCTTTTCCCGTGAGGACGAAAGGCTCCTCTCGATCTTGGCCTCTCAAGCGGCTATTGTCATGGAGAACTTTCAGCTCGACCGGAGCCTCCGCGCTAGCCTAGAGCGGGTCTCCAAGCTCTTGGCGGTCTCGAGGGCCATCAACGCTGAGATGGACCTGGACTCCCTCCTAGCCATTATTGCCGAGAGTGCCTCTGCCCTTTTAAGGGCTGATAGGAGCACAATTTTTCTTATTGATCGAACCAGGGGAGAGCTCTGGTCGCGAATTGCCCTGGGATTAGATAGCCAGGAGATCCGGCTCAAGATGGATCAGGGGATTGCTGGAGAGGTGGTCTCTAGCGGAAGGACCATCAATATCCAGGACGCCTACCGGGACCCCCGCTTCAATCGGGAAGTGGACCAACGCACCGGCTATCGCACCCAGACCATCCTCTGCATGCCCATGCGAAACAAACGGGGGGAGATCATAGGGGCTTTTCAAGTCCTGAACAAAAAGGGGGGAACCTTCACCAAGGAAGACGAGGGGCTGCTGGACGCCTTTTCCTCACAGGCAGGCATTGCCTTAGAAAACGCCCAGCTCTTTGAAGAAGTGAAGAAGGCCTATGCCGAGCTTAAGGAGCTAGACCAGATGAAGTCTAACTTCCTGGCCGCTATCTCCCATGAGCTCCGCACCCCCCTTACCCCCATTATGGGGTACGTGGAGACCATGCTCTCAGGGGGCATGGGCCCTCTGAGTCTGGGCCAGCAGCGGGGTCTTGAGGTAGTAACCAAGTGTGTGGAACGTCTGAAGGTCCTGATCGAGGACCTACTGACCTTTGTGCACATGGAGCGGGGCGCGATTGACCTCCAGCGGCAGGGAGTTGACCCCTCTCGGCTCATAAGAAAATGGGCCGAGGTCTTCTCCGTCAGGGCCCGGGAAAAGGGACTAGATCTCAAGCTCGAGATTCACCCAGACCTCCCCGAGGTATGGGCCGATGAAAAAGAGCTAGGGAAGGCCCTCTCCCTGCTCCTGGATAATGCCCTGAAGTTCACACCGACTGGTGGACAGGTGCGCCTGGCGGCGCACTTGGTTCACGGTTCACAGTTAACAGTTGACGGAAAAGAAGGGTTGCGTGAACCGTCAACCGTCAACCGTGAACTGCACCGAGATTTTGTAGAAATCTTAGTGCAAGATACCGGAATTGGCATTCCTGCTACGGAGCTTCCCCGGATCTTTGATCGCTTCTATCAGGTAGACTCCTCCCCCACTAGAAAGTTCGGCGGGACAGGGCTTGGGCTGGCCTTGGTAAAGCAGATCATAGAGGCCCACGGGTCCCAGGTCTTTGTGGAAAGCGAGGAGGGGAAAGGCACCACATTCCGCTTCTACCTGCCAGTGTGACTCTTGACACAATCGAAAGGCAAAGGATACCATGGTGGAGATCGATGGCGTCGCTGTGCTAGAGTCCAGAGGCTCATGATTCATAAAGGTTTCAAATCCGGCTTCATCGCCATCGTTGGCCGGCCTAACGTGGGAAAGTCCACCCTACTTAACCGCCTCCTGGGCCAAAAGATCGCAATCGTTTCTGCCAAGCCCCAGACTACCTGGAGCCGCATCCTGGGGATCAAGACCCTGCCGGGCGCCCAGCTCGTCTTCCTTGATACCCCAGGGATACATCATGCCCAGGCTTTTTTCAACCGGGAGATGGTGAAAACGGCCCTCAAGGCAGCCGAAGAGGCGGACCTCGTCCTCTGGATAGTGGATGCCACCGAGCCCCTCACTGAGGATGATCGCCTAATCCTTGAATCCCTGAGAAAGTCCAGAGGGCCTCTTATCCTGGCCCTCAATAAGGTGGACCTTTTGGAAAAGGGAAAGCTACTGCCCATGATCAAAAGCTTCAGCCAGTTGCCCATCTTCCAAGAGATCGTTCCCATCTCCGCCGCAAAAGGGGACAACCTAGAACGGCTAGAGGAGATAGAATGGCTTTTGGGGACCAAAGTCTACCTGGGCCTCTGGGTCAAGGTAAAAAAAGGCTGGAAGAAGGATGAGGCTGTCCTGAGACGTCTAGGCTACATACAGAAGTAACGTCCAAAGTCCAATGTCCGATGTCCGGATTCTGAGGTCATGGTTTGGTTGGACATTGGACAGGGGACTAAAATCGCTATGCCTTTACATACCACTGAAGCCATAGTTATAGGTGGCCACGACCTGGGAGAGGTCGACCGCATCGTGGTCTTTTATACCGAGAAGCTGGGTAAGGTCAGAGCGGTAGCCTCTGGGGCCCGGAGGGTGCGATCGAAGTTCGGGGCTGCCCTTCTCCTCTTCACCTACGGGCGTCTGGTCTTCTTTGAGAGGGTAGGGAAAGGCCTCCACAGGGTCAATGAGTTCGCCATACTCCGACCCTTCGAAAAGCTGCGGACTGACCTGGAGGTCCTGGCCCATGCCTCCTACTTGGTAGAGCTTCTCGCTGCCTCTACTTCTGATGAAGAGCGGAACGAGGAGCTTTTTCATCTCCTTCTCCAGGCCCTGGGGCTCTTGGAGAAAGGCCATGATTCCTTTCCCATAGCCCGGGCATATGAAATCCGCCTCTTAAGAAGTATTGGCTACCTCCCGGAGCTCCAGAGTTGTGTGATCTGCCGGGTCCCTTTGGAGCCAGCCACCCCCTTGGCCTTCTCTCCTGGAGAAGGGGGCCTCGTGTGTCCGGACTGCCAATCAGGCAGGAAGGACATATACCTCGTCTCGACCACTGCCCTGGGCTTTCTTCGGATGGCCCTCAAGCTCAGCCTCGATCGAATGGGCCGCATTAACCTTCCTGGGACATCACGGGAAGAGCTGGTAGAGGTCCTTCAGGCTTACATCCGCCATCTTTTGCATAGGGACCTCCGGACCCTTGATTTTCTTCGGGCCTACGCAACTCTCTGGAAAGCCCGGTGAAGGTTCCTCAAGGCGCTACCCCACTGATTCCCCCTTGACAGGGTAGCGGTTTTCTGTTACCTTCCCTCTACCGGTAGGCCCTGAACAAAGCCCTATAGGCATTTCAAGAAGGAGGCCTTTCCCATGAAGAGGAGAAAGGATGTAAAGCCCATGACCTTCCAGGAGGTGGTCCTGGCCTTGGAGAACTTCTTTGCCAAGCGGGGCTGCGTCATCCAGCAGCCCTATGACATAGAGGTGGGGGCGGGAACCATGAATCCCGCAACTTTCCTGCGCGTTCTGGGTCCCGAGCCCTGGAATGTGGCCTACGTAGAGCCATCCCGTAGGCCCACCGATGGCCGATACGGGGAGAACCCGAACCGCTTGCAGCATTACTACCAGTACCAGGTCATCATGAAACCCTCCCCTGATGATATCCAGGAAATCTACCTGGACAGTCTGGTGGACCTGGGGATTGACCCCATAAAGCACGACATCCGCTTTGTGGAGGATGACTGGGAGTCCCCTACCCTGGGGGCCTGGGGCCTGGGCTGGGAGGTTTGGCTGGATGGCCTGGAGATCACCCAGTTCACCTATTTCCAGCAGGCAGGGGGGATTGACCTCAACCCCATCTCCGCCGAGCTCACCTATGGCATAGAGCGGATCGCCATGTATCTCCAAGGGGTGGACTCCGTATTCGACCTGGAGTGGACGCCGGGAGTCACTTATGGGGACGTCCACCATAAAGGGGAGGTGGAATGGTCCATCCACAACTTTGACGAAGCGGATGTGCCCTTGCAGCTCCAGCTCTTCGACCTGTACGAGAAAGAGTCATTACGCCTCATCGAAAAGGGCCTGGTGCTTCCCGCCTATGATTACTGCCTCAAGTGCTCCCATACCTTTAACATCCTGGATGCCAGGGGGGCTATAAGCGTCACCGAGAGGACCAGCTTTATCGGCAGGGTGCGAAATCTGGCTAGGCGGTGCGCCGAGGCCTACCTCAAACAGCGGGAGGAGCTGGGCTATCCCCTGATGAAGGCATGGCAGAAGTAGTTCACCCGCCTGAGGCGGGACGGTTCACAGTTCACGGGAAAAGACCTATTTTATCCGTCAACTGTCTGTAGGGGCGGGCGTCCCTGCCCGCCCTAGGGCCGACACGGAGTTCGGCCCCTACCACAGTTGTTGAGGAAGGGGAGGAGTCGTGGCTAAGGATTTGCTATTCGAGATAGGAACAGAGGAGGTCCCCTCGGTCTTTATCCCCGGTGCCTTGGAGGAGCTAGCCACTGTAACGGGGAGGGTCTTCGAGGATGCTCGCTTGGGCTATGGCGGTCTGCGGACCCTTGCTACCCCCAGGCGCCTCACCCTCTATGTGGAGGGAATGGAAGAGGTCCAAAAGGCCCTCGCCCGGGAAGTCGTAGGCCCTGCTAAGGCCATTGCCTTTGATGAGCAGGGGCAGCCAACCAAGGCCGCCTTTGGCTTTGCGAAGGCCCAGGGGGTGCCGGTGGAGAAGCTCCAGGTGAAGGCCCTGGAGAGGGGGGAATATGTCGTCGCTGTCCTGGAGGAGAAGGGGATCCGTACCCGAGAGCTCCTCCCTACCCTGCTCCCCAGAATCATCACATCGCTCTCCTTCCCAAAGAGCATGCGCTGGGGATTCAGTCCCCTCCGCTTCGTCCGGCCCATTCGCTGGATTTTGGCCTTGTATGGTGGGAGGGTAGTGGAGTTTGAGGTCGACGGCATTAAGAGCTCCGACAGAACTTACGGCCATCGCTTCCTGAGCCCTAAGCCCGTAAAGGTCAAGGATTTCCAGGATTATGTGGAGAAACTCGAGAGGAAATACGTCATTGTTGACCAGGAGCGCCGCAAGGAGATGGTCAAGGAGCGGGCCCAGGAAGTGGCAGCGAGATACGGCGGCCGACCTGTCCTGGACGAGGACTTCCTCACCATGGTCGCGAACCTAGTGGAGTATCCCGCCGTGGTCTGCGGAAGCTTCAGAGAGGAGTATCTCCAGCTCCCGGAGGAGGTGGTCATCAGCCCCCTGCGCAAGCACCAGCGCTACTTCCCGGTGATGGATGAGAAGGGACGTCTTTTGCCCTACTTTGTTGCCATCTCCAATATGATTACCAAAGACATGGATGCTATCCGGGAGGGGAACGAGCAGGTGCTCAGGGCGCGCCTGGCGGATGCTGCCTTCTTCTATCAGGAGGACAAAAAAGTCCCCCTGGCAGATCGGGTGCCAAAGCTCGGCAGGATCATCTTCCAAGAGCGGCTGGGCACCGTCTACGACAAGGCCCAGCGGATGGTCGAGCTGGCCTCCTTTTTGGCGGAGAGGATCGATCCCTCTTTAAAGGAACAGGCCCGGCGGGCGGCCCTCCTGGCCAAGGCTGACCTCCTAACCCAGATGGTAAAAGAGTTCCCTGCATTGCAAGGGATCATAGGCCGAGAGTACGCCAGACTCCATGGCGAATCGGAAAAGGTGGCTTTTGCTATTGAGGAGCACTACCCTCCCCGCTTCGCTGGGGACAGGCTCCCTGAGACTACCCTGGGGGCCATCGTGGGGATAGCTGATAAGATGGACAGTATCGCCGGCTGCATCGGAGTAGGGCTCACTCCCACGGGCTCCGAAGACCCTTACGCCTTGCGCCGGGCGGCAACAGGGGTGGTACAGGTGGTCTTAGAGCTGGGTCTCCGCATATCCCTCAAAGGCTTGGTGCAGAAGGCCTTGGAGCTCTGCCGGGACCGGTTGACCCGTGATACTGCGGGGGCCGAGAGAGATATCATGGACTTCATTAGGATGCGGCTCCAGATGCTGCTCGTGGAACGAGAGCTTCCTCCGGATTTTGTGGAAGCAACCCTCTCGGCCGGCTTTGATGACATGGTGAGCGCTGCCAGGAGAGCGGGGGCTCTGACCGAGCTCAGGCAGGCCCCGGACTTCGCTGCCCTCACCACCGCCTTCAAGCGGGTGGTCAAAATCCTTCCACCCTACCTGGAAGCCCAGGCCCAGGCTTCCCTATTCCAGGAAGAGGCGGAGCGCCACCTCCACGAGGAATCCTTGAGGCTCCGCGAGGATGTATCGCGACTCCTACAGGCCGAGGACTACGCGGGGGCCCTGCGGAGGATTGCTGCCATCCGGCCGGCCGTGGACCGCTTCTTTGAAGAGGTAATGGTGATGGTGGAAGATAGGGCCCTTCGGGAGAACCGCCTCGCCCTCCTTCAGGAGGTAGCCTCCCTCTTTTCCCAGATCGCCGATTTTACCAAGGTGGCTGTGACCTAACATTACATAACCACAGGGAGTCAACGATGGCCAAGAAATATGTCTACTTCTTCGGGGATGGTAGCGCTGAGGGTGATGCCCGGATGAAGGACCTCTTAGGAGGCAAGGGGGCAAATCTCCACGAGATGACCAATCTGCGCATCCCGGTGCCGGGCGGCTTCACTATTACCACCGAGGCCTGCGTCGAGTATTACAAAAGGGACAGACAATACCCTGAGGGGATGTGGGAGGAGGTTGAGGAGAACCTGGCCAAGCTGGAGCGGGCTATGGGGGCCAGGTTCGGTGACCCGAAGGACCCCCTCCTGGTCTCGGTGCGCTCGGGTGCCAGGGTCTCCATGCCCGGGATGATGGACACCGTCCTCAACTTGGGTTTAAACGATGTGACCATCCAGGGCCTCATCCAGAAGTCGGGGAACGAGCGCTTTGCCTATGACAGCTATCGGCGCTTTATCACCATGTTCTCCGACGTAGTCCTCGGCCTGGAGCGCCTGGACTTCGAGGAGCTCCTTGAGGCCAAGAAAAGGGAGCAAGGGGTGAAGCTCGATACCGAGCTGGATGCCTCCGCCTTAAAGGAGCTGGTTGCCCAGTATAAGGCCAGGGTGCGGGAGAAGCTGGGAAGGGAATTCCCCCAGGACCCAAAAGAGCAGTTCCGCTTGGCTATCAACGCCGTCTTCGAATCCTGGGACAACCCACGGGCCATCACCTACAGGAAGCTCCACAACATCCCCGGCGAGTGGGGGACAGCGGTGAACGTCCAGGCCATGGTCTTTGGCAACCTGGGGGAGAGCTCAGGGACGGGGGTAGCCTTCACGAGAGATCCCGCCGCTGGCGAGAAGCGCTTCTTCGGGGAATATCTGATGAACGCGCAGGGGGAGGACGTGGTGGCAGGAACCCGCACCCCCCAGGCCATCGAAACCCTAAAGGAAGCTATGCCCGCTGTCTACGAGGAGCTGGAGGAGATCTATAAAGGGCTCGAGGCCCATTACCGGGACATGCAGGACATCGAGTTCACCATCCAGGACGGCAGGCTCTTTATGCTCCAGACCCGCACCGGCAAGCGCACCGCATTTGCTGCTGTCAAGATCGCCGTGGACATGGTGAGGGAGGGACTCATAGATGAGAAAACGGCTGTCCTCCGGGTGGAACCCCACCAGCTGGATCACCTCCTTCACCCCATGATAGACCCCAAGGCTAAGGTGAAGGTGATCGCTAAGGGCCTCCCTGCATCCCCAGGGGCCGCGGTGGGGAAGGTGGTCTTTAGCGCTGAGGAGGCGGAGGCCGGGCTCGCGAAGGCGGAGAAGGTAATCCTGGTCAGGACCGAGACCTCACCGGAGGACATCGGGGGCATGCATGCCGCCAAGGGGATCCTCACCGCGAGAGGCGGGATGACCTCCCACGCAGCGGTGGTGGCCAGGGGTATGGGTAAATGCTGCGTGGCGGGCTGCGGCGACATCACCGTCTTCGAGGGGGATGGAAGGTTTGTTACCACCAAGGGCATCACGGTAAAGAGGGGAGATTTTATTACCCTGAATGGCTCTAGTGGGGAGGTAATCCTGGGCCAGGTGGCCCTTGTCCAACCCGAGCTCTCCGGTGACTTTGCTACCCTCATGGGCTGGGCCGACCAGTTTCGTCGCCTGGGCGTCCGGGCTAATGCTGATACCCCTAAGGATGCCAGGGTGGCCCGGGACTTCGGGGCAGAGGGGATAGGTCTCTGCCGCACCGAGCACATGTTCTTCGAGGGCGATCGGGTAGACGCTGTTCGGG
The DNA here is from genome assembly GCA_016212365.1 of Candidatus Methylomirabilota bacterium. Classification (GTDB taxonomy): domain Bacteria; phylum Methylomirabilota; class Methylomirabilia; order Methylomirabilales; family JACRGL01; genus JACRGL01. The sequence goes on from JACRGL010000182.1 coordinate 19,063, forward strand.
AGATGATCCTGGCTGCTGAACTGGAAGGGAGGAAGCGGGCGCTGGCCAAACTCCTTCCCATGCAGAAGGCCGACTTCAAGGGGATCTTAGAGGCCATGGAGGGTCTCCCGGTTATTATCAGGACCCTGGATCCGCCTCTACACGAGTTCTTGCCTCAGAAGGAGGAAGAGGTCCAGGATCTCGCTCGCAAGATGGGGGTTCCGGAGGAGAAACTCCGGGCAAAGATCGCCGCGCTCCATGAATTCAATCCTATGCTGGGCCACCGGGGATGCCGTCTGGGGGTCACCTATCCGGAGATTACCGAGATGCAGGCCCGGGCCATATTCGAGGCGGCCTGCGAGCTGGCCAGGGAAGGGAAGAGGGTGATTCCCGAAGTGATGATTCCCCTGGTGGGTCACGTCCGCGAGCTCGCACTCCAGAAGGAGCTGGTGGTTAAAGTGGCTGAAGAGGTGATGCGCGAGTATGGGGTCAGGGTGGAATACATGGTGGGGACCATGATCGAGGTGCCTCGAGCGTCGATCACTGCCGATGAGATCGCCACCGAGGCCGAGTTCTTCTCATTTGGGACCAACGACCTCACCCAGATGGGATTTGGCCTCTCCAGGGACGACGCTGGCAAGTTCCTCCCCGCTTATATCGAGAAGGGGATCCTGGAGGACGACCCCTTCATCACCATTGACAGAGGAGGGGTAGGGGAGCTGGTCAGGATAGGGATCGAAAAGGGCCGCTCTACAAGGCCGGATCTTGAAGTGGGGATCTGCGGTGAGCACGGCGGGGATCCCCGCTCGGTGGAGTTCTGCCACCAGGTGGGAATGGATTATGTGAGCTGTTCCCCTTACCGGGTGCCCATAGCCCGGTTGGCCGCGGCCCATGCAGTCCTTAAGGAACAGGTAAAGATTGTGGAGATGGGGGAGAAGTGATATCTTCTATAATTGTGAGAAGCCCTACAAAGGAACCGTCTTCAAGGATATTGGCAAAATTTAGCTTTAGCGCTTTACCGCCCTGATTTATGGTGAAGGACCTCTTTAATGGTCGTTCGGCCAAGGCTAAGGCCCGCGCCAGTTCCTTAATTCCCCCCTGACAGGCTGGCTCAAAGGCTGAGGGTATATCCTTTCCTATGAGCTCTTTCTCCGCCCTCCTGAGCATCCTTAACCCGGCAGGGTTGATATAGGTTATCCTGTGTTTAGAGTCGGACTCCATTACCCCTTCCCCCATATTCCAAAGGAGGAGGTCGTGGTGTTTCTTTAGCGCCAAGAGTTCGCTCACCATCTGGCGGGGACGAAAGCCCTCGTAACCGAAGACGAGATCCTCTCCACAATGGGCATCGCCTTTCTCTTCCACCCGCTCAAGGGCAGCAAGGATATTATCAATTATAATGTCTATAGGACCCTTTGCCACATAAGCGGCAGCGGTGATTTCAGGGAGCTTTGCTAAATCCCTGGCTGCTAGACCAGAAAACACGATTATAGGGATGTCCCGAAGCCAGGGGTCTTTTCTCATGTAGCGGCAAACCCTGCCTCCGTCGATCTTGGGCAGGATGATATCCAATATAATAAACTCGGGTGGTTCCTCTCGAATCTTTTCCAAAGCCTCCAGCCCATCCGAAGCCTTACGAATGTCATAACCCTTTTCAGTCAAAAAGTCCCCCACGATGTCCAGGAAGAACCTGTCGTTGTCTACAATGAGAACCTTCTTTTTAATCATCCCGGATATCCCCCTTAATGGGCTTGCCTTAAGAGGTAGGAGATAATCTTTTCGATCCTTTCTGCTATCTGGTCCGGGCTGGAATCAGGGCCCTTATTGAGAAAGAAGGCGGGTTGACAGCGGGCTATGGCCTTTTGCCAGGATTCATCGGATCTGACGGGGAATAAAAATAAGATGGGGATGGGGAATGACGTATGAAGGCCCTTTTCTACTGCCCTCAGGGCCTTGGCTGTGGCCAACCCATCTAAATAGGGCATCAAGACGTCAAGAATGACTAACCCTACGGGCAACGCATTCCGGAATCTCTCCGTTATCTGAGAGAGGAGTTCAAAGCCTCCCTCGCAAGCAATAACACTAAGCGCAAGCCCCCTTTGGATCAGGAGGTCCGCTATGGTTGACCGGAATGACTTATCGTCGTCGGCGATTATGATGCAATCTAAGGAGGGTGATTTGGCCCTTGGTCCTACCTCGAGGGGAAGCCCGCAGGAGCTGCAGCGGATTTCGGTCTCGGCCCCTTTGGGGACGCAGTAGGTGAAGACCTCTTCCCCGCAACTGGGGCAGTACCTAAAGGCGACCTTCCTCTCCACTACTTTGTCCCTTTTTGATCTTTTGTCAGAGGGGCCTTCGGCCCCTCTTAATATATTGAAGAGAGCAAGACCCGTGCCAGGATTGTGAAAATGGCTAAATAGGCTGGGTTGCATATCCCTTGAGGGGGGAATAGAGGACCATTGTTTAGAAAAGTAACAAGATGGGTAAAGAGAAATACACTATCTCACCTGTTGACATCCTCGCCGGACCATGATAGTTAAGTCGCATCTAAAGCTTCACTTGCTGGAGAAGCACCTGAAGGCAGAGCCAAGATCTAAAATAAAGCTAGTCGGATCTCGACAGGGAAAGGGGGGATATGATAAAGGAACGACTTCTAACCAGGGATGGTGGTTTCGAAGGCTGGCAGAGCCAAGGCCCAATGACACCCTCCCGTTCATAAGGAAGGAGGCCGGAATGGCCAGAGGGACAATAAAGCGGCTCATCAAGGACCGGGGATTCGGGTTCATCAAATCCGAGGACGGGAGGGAGATATTCTTTCACCGCTCGGCCCTTTCGGAAAGAGAATTCGATGCCTTAGAAGAAGGACAGGGGGTGGAGTTCGAGGTGGAGAGGGGACCTAAAGGTCCCCGCGCAGTGAATGTGAAGCCTTCCCCAGCCAAAGAGGATTAGCGAGGCCAATAGCCCCTTGGGCAAGGATTATTGATATTGACAAGGTAGGGAGGGTGGGGTAATATTTTATTGATTTGGGCGCTTAGCTCAGCCGGGAGAGCGCCGTCTTCACACGGCGGAGGTCACTGGTTCGATCCCAGTAGCGCCCACCAATTATCGTCATTTCCCTGTCACGTCCCTTGCAGTATGGCTTTTGGAATAGGGTCAAGGTGGTGGCAAGGGTCGTGCCAGGCTACCCATTGCGTCGGTCACTCGCCTTGCAGGGGGCTGGGTTCCCGGAGCCCGAAGGGATCGGGAGGGGGTCTCTGTCCTCGGGCTTCAGCCCCATAGGGTCTTCCGCTCCCTGCGGGCAGAGCCCCTCAAAGAGCCGCAAGGCTCGTGCCCTCGGCCCGCTGTCGCTCCTTTTGAGCTCTCCCTCGCCACCCTTCGTTCCATCCTACTCGTGTTGCCTGCCTTAAGAAGCCCTTGGATGGATGATAGAAGCGCCTCTTGCTACCTAAACAGCACCCTCAGGATAGCCATCTTTCGTCCTCTCTGTCAATAAAAAGTCGCGCAAGAGCAGAGTCCGAGGAACCTCGTGGACGAGAGGGGAGCGATAAAGGGGGCTTTTTGCCAAGACCTCTCCCTCCCGTGTTCAACGACTTGAAAACAGGCTCCCTGAACCGATACGGAGGAGGTGCGAGGAGGCAGACGTGGCCGTGCGTGAACCCCAACCATCACAGCTAGGCCACAGCGCTGCTTGGAGGGGCATGGGAGACAGAGGGCCACAGCCCCAGGTGAGCTAAGATCTTCTCGATGACCTCTGGTTGGTCAATAAATTTTTTCGTAGAGAATTAATCCCGACTAGTCGGAATGAATTTTTGGCCATCAAAAACCATCTGATTCGTAAAATTCACTTGACTCAGATCACCATAGTTGATACGCTTTTTTCTTGGATAGGAAAGCAATTTCCTATCAATAGAGGAAGTAAAAGGAGTGCTGAGTTACTTAAAAGGCACCCTGAAAACAATCCAGAACTATACTGATCAGCATACTCAATAGTTAGGGCGCCGCCTCATGGTCAATTATGGCTGACTGGGATCGCACGACAATGGAGAGCGCATTCCAGGTCGACTTCACGGTGAAGTATGTTAAAATGTAGTCAGCGGAGACAATCACTATGATCCCTCTGACTCCTACCGAAACTCTCCCGTTAGAGACAGATGCTGATGGCGTGGTACGCGTTGGAAAAACGCGCGTCACCCTCGATACGATCATTGTGGCATTTACCGACGGGGCCACCGCCGAAGAGATCGCTCACCAGTATCCGTCCCTCCAGCTCGCCGATATTTATTCTGTGATCGGCTATTATTTGCGCCATTGCTCCGAAGTCGAGGCATATCTGCGTCAACGCGCCCAACAGGCCGAGCAGGTCCGCCAGCAAAATGAAGCCCGCTTTGACCCCAGTGGGGTCCGTGACCGTCTCATGGCGCGCCGTGCCAGCCAGCGCCGCTGACGCATGCTGCGACTCCTTGCAGATGAAAATTTCAACAACGATATTGTGCGCGGCTTGTTGTGGCGGAAGCCAGATTTGGATATCGTCCGGGTGCAAGATGTAGGTTTATCTGGTGCAGACGACCCCACCGTGTTAGAGTGGGCCGCCCAACAGGGACGGGTCTTGCTCACGCACGATGTGACTACTCTTACACGTTATGCGTATGAGCGTGTTCAGGCTGGCCAGCCAATGCCCGGCGTGTTTGAAGTCAGTCGATCCGGTTCGATTGGCACGGCTATCGAAGACATCCTGTTGCTGGCCGAAAACAGTCTTGACGGCGAATGGGAAGGGCAAATCCGTTATCTGCCATTGCGGTGAGGTCAAGCCATCGTACCATAGGCATTGGCACCTAACCACGGCATGCAGCCGACGCGCCACCTTAGTTCCCTCGTACCGACACGTCGTACAGGGTGCGCGGCTGATGCCTGGTCGTTAGGCGGTCAAAAAGCAGTGGCAACCGTATTCCAATAAAGGAACTGCGTGGAAATTGAGATCCTCGGAAGGATCTCCAACCCAAAAACGATCGCCGTTGGGAAGGGGGTTCGAGAGGTAGAGCGGTTGCGAAAGGTCTACGGGCCTGGACGCTAGCGGAAGCGGAAGGGCATTGCCCGGGTGAAGCTCCCTGATGGTACCGTGTGCAGGGCCGAGGTTTATTGGTACGAAGCGCACGGAGTTGGCAGGAAGGAATTCAAAATCAAAAGGCTTTTGGGTGACGAACCATGAGAAGGCGCGCTGTTGAGAAGCGATACGTGGTCTGTGTCAAGAACGAAGGCTACCGAGCTTCACTGGTGGCGCGGCGAATCTACCGGTGCCTTCCTGATCCAGAAGCCGGCAAGCGTGGGCTCCTCCGGGTAGTCGACGAGTCGGGAGAAGACTACCTCTATCCAGAGAAGCTGTTCGTGGCGATCGAGTTGCCAAAGGCAGTCGGAAAGGCATTCTCGCTGGCCACCTAACAAACCCATGCAGCCGGAGCGCGGCGGTAAAGGAGCGTCTTTTGAGACATCTGCAAGCTGTCATACCCTTCGCCACTCTTTTGCCACTCACTTATTGGAAGACGGCTACGA
>JACRGL010000186.1 GCA_016212365.1 Candidatus Methylomirabilota bacterium
AAAGGGGACCCTTTCAAAACAGGCCTCCAGGCCTTTAAATTTGAGCTGAGGACCTTCCTCCTCCCTTTCATGTTTATCTATTCCCCCCAGTTTTTGCTGATTAACACCACCCCCTTGGAAGTTGTCTGGCTGACCATCACCGCCTCCATCGGGATATATGCCTTCTCCGTTGCCATCCAGAACCAGTTCATCTTGGAGACCAATATTGCCGAGAGGCTGGTGATGCTGATATCGGCACTTCTATTGATAAAACCAGGGATTATTACCGATGCCATTGGTTTCGGTGGCTTCGCCCTGGTATATATGCTCCAGAGGAGGAGGGCCAGGGCTATCATGAAGGCCTCCCTCGAGCCCGCCCTGGATCCCCCCCAGAGGGAGCAAACCGATGGCTAGGGTCACCAAATTTACCCTGGGTAGTATCGTCCTCATTGTCCTTCTCCTGGCCATAATCCCTGTCCGCCTCCTGGAGGTGAAGGAGGCAAGGGGGGGGCAGAGGGTCTTTTGGGCCTTAGTCTATCCAGGTGATACCTTCTCTTTGAGCTATATCCACTCGGTAGAAAATATCCCGGTCTCCGGGCTCTTCGCCATAAATGAGAAATATGAGATCGTGATTAAGGAGACGGCCTTTGCCTCCTTCGGCCCGGGCCTGCCGATCTTGAAAAAGACAGACGACTATGTCATTGTTGAGGGGAAGTTCCTGCAAAGGAATATAAATACGGTGTTCCAGGAACTCACCTTCTTCGTCCACCCTTTCACTGACCACTTATTTACCTTCAAGGGCAGAGAGACCCCTTTATCAAAGAGGTTCCGGGGTAGCGCCTTAATCCGGATTCAAATCAAAAAATCGAACCTACTTGCTTATCTCCCGGGCATCTTTACTGGGAGTCTCTGGAGACCATGAGGCTTGCTAAACCGATCCCGCTCCCCATTACCGCCTTCTTGGTCCTGGCTTTGACCTCTTGCGCCCTTATCCGATATGAGCCTACGCCCCCTGGGCCAGGGGTGCCCCGGATTGCCAACTTCCGCTTTGAGCCGGCTTCCGTCAGGGCAGGCGAGGTCGTAGAGATGAGCTTTGACTTTGAGGATTCATTTGGCGATATCGTGGAGGGTTACCTTGTGGAGAGCGGAATTCGCGAAGTCCGTTGGACAGCCGGTCTGGAGCCCATTCCTCTGGATATGAGGGGCCATAAGGGAAATTTATTTGGCACCTTCCGGCAGAAGCGAGTATGGGATGCCGAGGGAATTTACATATACGAGGTTTACGTAGTAGACGCTAAAGGGAATCGGAGCAACAGGCTGCGGGCAAGGATTACCGTCTATTAAAAGCTCCCAGGATATGAAATCCATAATCCGTAATGAACCTTTCCCAGGGCGGGACAAGAATGTCCCGCCTATCGTAAGGGGTGAAATAATAATTCGCACCGATAAGCGGGGTTTTCTAACCCCGCTAAGAATTGGCTACGAATTAGGGATGAAATGCGGTTGACTTTTCCTCACCAGTAGTCTAATTTTAAATAGAGAGGGACTTAATTAACGGATTCTTTGGAGGATTATATGCCTGAACTCCGCAAGGACCCCATTACTAGCCGTTGGGTGATCATCTCTACCGAAAGGGGTAAGAGGCCCTCCGATTTCTTCCCTGAGCCGGAAAGGAAGAAAGGGGGATTCTGCCCTTTCTGTCCTGGAAATGAGGGCAAGACACCACCAGAGATACTAGTGTATAGAAACGATGGTGGCCAGCCTAACAGCCCGGGCTGGAACCTGCGGGTGGTTCCCAACAAGTTTCCAGCGCTACAAATCGAAGGCGACCTCAATCGGCAAGGGGATGGGGTTTATGACAAGATGAACGGTATTGGGGCCCACGAAGTGGTCATTGAGACCCCTAATCATGATGAGACCCTGTCCACCATGCCTGAAAACAAAGTGGAGGAAGTGCTCTGGGCCTTTCGCGACCGTATCCTGGATCTGAAGAAAGACCCCCGATTCCGTTATATCTTGGTCTTCAAAAATCACGGCGAGGCTGCCGGGGCCTCCTTAGAGCATCCCCATTCCCAGTTGATTGCCACCCCCATTATCCCCAAGCGGGTGCGGGAAGAGGTGGATGGGGCCAAGGACTATTATGATTATAAAGAGCGCTGCGTCTACTGCGACATTGTCCGTCAAGAACAAAGCCATGAGGGGCGCCTCATTACCGAGAACCAGGATTTCATCAGCATAGCCCCATTCGCTTCCCGTTTCCCCTTCGAGACTTGGATATTGCCCAAGATCCACGACCCCTTCTTTGAGGATGCCCAGAAACACGAGTACATCAATCTCTCCCGGATTCTTAAAGAGATCCTGATGCGGATGGACAAGGTCCTCTCGAGGCCAGCCTATAACTTTATAATCCACAATTCTCCCCTCCGGGAGGCAGACGTCCCTACCTATCACTGGCACTTGGAGCTCATGCCTAAACTCACCCGTGTGGCTGGCTTCGAGTGGGGGTCCGGCTTCTATATAAATCCCACTCCCCCTGAGGAGGCAGCCCACTTTATGCGAGAGGCCAAGATATAAAAATGTCCGATGTCCAATGTCCGATGTCCGGGCATATCCGACTGAGGACTTTGGACGTTGTATTCTGGACGGAAAATGGATGAGCATTTAGAGATCCTCAGGGAACTTAGTTGCATAGCTGGGTCTTCCTTGGACCA
>JACRGL010000183.1 GCA_016212365.1 Candidatus Methylomirabilota bacterium
CCTCCTGGGTTTGGCCCTCCTTGGTTGTGCCACCCGCTTACCCGCCCCGGCAGATGTCTTAACCAGACCATCTCTGGACACCATCCTGTCCTCCCTTCGCGAGCAAGAGGGTCGGATCCATTCCCTCCGCGCCCTCTCTCAGGTGGAGATCCATCGAGGGGGTCGCCATCTAAAGGTAAAGGAGGCCCTGATCTTGGAGCTCCCAGGGCGCCTCCGGTTGGAAACCTTAGGGGTAGGAGGGCTGCCGATCCTGGTGGTGGCCTCTGATGGGGAGCGCCTCTACCTCCATTCATTAACGGACCAGGTGCTATTGGTGGGGCGGGCCGGTCCCGAAAACTTGGCTTACCTGATGGGGATAAGCCTCCATCCTACCCTTTTGGTAAGGCTCCTCTCCGGGAAGGCCCCCCTTCCCTTGGAATCTCCAGGGGCAACCCTCGCCCTGGGGGCAAGGCAAGAAGGTTATCCCCTTTTGATGCTCCAAGGGTCCTGGCGTCAGCGTCTCTTTATTGATCCGAAAGGTCTGACCATTGAGAGGGGGGAGCTCTATCAGGGGGAGGACTTGCTCCTCCGTTTCTCCTTCCAGGATCTGCGGGAGGCAGGCCCCCTCCTCTTCCCCTACAGGATTAGCCTGGAGCAGCCGGGGGGAATTGCGCTTCATGTAGAGTATGAGACCTTGGAGCTAGACCCCTCCTTGTCTTCCGACATCTTTCGGTTGGAAATCCAGGATGGGGGGAGGCTCAGGGTCATTGACCTCGACCGGGAGCCTTTCTGAGGTTTGAGGTTTGGAAGAAGTCACTCTCTTATCGCCGGCCAAAATCAACTTCTTCCTGGAGGTCCTGGGAAAGAGGGAGGATGGTTACCATGAAGTGCGAACTGCCCTCGCCCTGATCGATCTCTGCGACGAGGTCCACCTCCAGAGGCGGACATCGGGCCTCGAGGTGAAGTGCTCTGATCCCCGCGCGCCTCAAGGACCAGCTAACCTGGCCTACCAAGCGGCGGAGCTCTTCTTTCATGCGCGGGGGCTTGGGGGGATTGGTCTTACCATTTTTATACAGAAGAGGATCCCGGTGGCTGGGGGCCTGGGGGGAGGCTCATCGAATGCTGCCGCCACTCTGTGGGGCCTGAACCAGCTCTTTGATTTAAGGCTGAGCCGGGAAGAGCTTCAGAAATTAGGGGCACGCTTGGGATCAGACGTCCCCTTTTTCCTCACTGAAGGAGTGGCTTTGGCCGAGGGCAGGGGGGATCTGCTCACCCCCCTGCCGCCGCTTCCGCCCCTCTGGGTGGTGCTGGTGAATCCAGGGCTGGAGGTCTCCACGGCCTGGGCCTTCAGTAAGCTAAAAATGGGGTTGACAAGCCCTGACCCAGATATTAATATAATTGACTTGATGTGCCGGGGAGGTTTTCCCGCGATTCTGGCCCGGGCTGCCAATTCTCTGGAGGCCCCGGTCTTTGAGTGCTATCCCATTTTGGGTGAGCTCAAACAGCGCTTCCTCTCTTGGGGGGCGCGGCCGGCCTTGATGACAGGAAGCGGGCCTACCGTCTTCGGGGCCTTTCCCGACGAGGGGATCGCCAGGGCTTGTCGGGATTATTTTTCCATGGGGGGATATTTTACCGCTCTTTGTCGGACCTTGGATCATAACCCTATCTTTAAAGGGTGGAAGGGGGGATGATACTGGATCCTGGGAAAGGAGAGACCTCCATCAAAGGGGAGTAAGGAAATGGAAGTGACCGAGGCTCACGTCTATCCCGTGGATGACGAAAGGGTTAAAGCCTTTGCCACCATCACCTTTGATAACTGTTTCATCGTCCGCGACCTAAAGATCATCAATGGCCCAAAAGGGCTATTCGTGGCCATGCCCAGCCGCCGCCGCAAGGATGGGACCTTCAAGGATACCGCTCATCCCTTGAACAGCGAGACTCGCCGGATGATCGAGGCAAAGGTGTTGGAGGAGTATCGCCGGGTAGTGGTGAATGGGGAGGGAGCCAAGCGGAGATACGAAGATTGAAGAATCTGCTTGCCTTTAGGTCCTGCGCTGGGGCGTGGCCAAGTTGGTAAGGCACGGGACTTTGGATCCCGGATTTCGGAGGTTCGAATCCTCCCGCCCCAGCCATTTTTGTGGTAGAGTTGACTATCTGAGGACGAAGGGATGCCCAAGCGAATTATCCTATTTTCAGGCAATGCCAACCCTAAGCTGGCCCAGGAGATTGCTGACTGCCTGGGGGTACCCCTAGGAGATGCGGAGGTCTCCCAGTTCTCCGATGGGGAGATCTTCGTTCAAATTTACGAGAGCGTGCGGGGGGCCCACGTCTTTGTTATCCAGCCTACCTGTCCACCGGTGAGCCACCATCTAATGGAACTCCTGATCATGATTGATGCCTTGAAGCGGGCCTCGGCCTCAAGGATCACCGCGGTGGTCCCCTATTATGGCTATGCCCGCCAGGACCGTAAAATACAGCCACGGGTCCCTATAAGTGCAAGGCTGGTGGCTGATCTCATCACCGCTGCCGGGGCCCATAGGGTGCTTACCATGGATCTCCACGCTGGCCAGATCCAGGGGTTCTTCAATATCCCGGTGGACCATCTCTTTGCTGCCCCCGTTCTGCTCAAGTATTTCCAGGAGAGGCGGTGGGGCGACTTTGTGGTGGTTTCCCCTGACGCTGGAGGTGTGGAGCGGGCGAGGGCCTTCGCTAAACGCCTTGGGACCTCTCTAGCCTTTATTGACAAGCGGAGGGAGGGGCCCAATGAGTCCAGGGTAATGCATGTGGTGGGGGAAGTGGAGGGAAAAGACCTCATAATCTTAGACGATATTATAGACACTGCGAGCACTGTTACCCAGGCGGTCTCGGCACTACTCGCTAAAGGGGCCAAGAGGATCTATGTCAGTTGTACCCATGCGGTGCTCTCCGGGCCAGCCATTGAAAGGATCGATAATTCGGCCATAGAGGAAGTGGTAGTCACCAATACCATCCCCTTGGACGAGAGGCGCTCCTCTAAGAAGTTGACGGTGCTCTCGGTGGCTCCCCTCTTGGCCGAGGCCATCCGGCGCATCTATGAGGAGGTCTCGGTAAGCTCTCTTTTCGTGTGAAGTAAGGGCTAAAGGCTCTTGAATAAATGGAGAAGACAATGGAATTTGTGGAACTCAAGGCTGAGGAGAGAGAGGGGCGGGGCAAGGGAGTGGCTCGGAAGTTACGCCGGCAGGGCTTTATCCCCGCCATCTTTTATGGAGGAAAGGACGGGCCCATACCCTTAAGGGTCAGTGGGCGAGATATGGGGTGCCTACTCCAAAGGGAAGGCGGGGGGCACTTCCTTGTCAATTTAGACATCCAGGCCAAGGCCGGGACGATCCGCAAGGCAGCGATCCTCAAGGAGGTTCAACGGGATCCCATTAAGGGAACCCTGCTCCACGCCGACTTTCTGGAGGTCTCCTTAGAGAAGAAGATCAGGGTAAAGGTTCTCCTTCATCTGGAAGGAGAACCAATAGGGGTGAAGGCTAAAGGTGGCCTCTTAGAGCACATCCTGCGAGAGGTGGAGATAGAGTGTCTGCCTACCTCTATCCCGGACGCCGTAAGGGTGGACGTATCTGGGCTTGATATTGGTGATTTCATTCACGTTAAGGATATTCCCGAAAGGGAAGGGATTCGGGTCGTGGAGGACCCCGAGCAAGTGGTGGTTACTATTAGGGTCCCGCCGGCCGAAGAGGAGGTGGCCCCGGTAGAGGCAGAGGAGGTAGAACCGGGGTTGGGAGGTCGCAAAGAGGCAAGGGAGGAAGGCTAACCCCGGATTTGCCCGGCCGAGGAGGACGAGACTTGTGGCTGGTGGTGGGCTTGGGTAATCCAGGACCGGTATATGAGCTGTCCCGCCACAATGTTGGCTTTCAGGTGATTGACGGCCTCGCTGATCGTCACGGTGTGAAACTCGATTCCCATCGATATGGGTCCCTTTGGGGAAGGGCTTGGATCGGTGGAGAAGAGGTCTTTTTAGTGAAGCCCGAGATGTACATGAACCACAGTGGGGTTGCCGTCCAGGCCTGGCTTTCCTCCTTGGAAATTTCCCCTTCCCGGGTAGTAGTGGTCCACGACGACCTGGACCTTCCCCTCGGACGCCTCAGGGTAAGGAAGGGGGGTGGCGATGGCGGCCACCGCGGGGTGAGGTCCATAATGGCCGAGCTGGGGTCAGGGGATTTCCTGCGAGTAAAGGTAGGTATCGGCCGACCGCCCAAGGAGGGCTTCGCTGTGGAACATGTATTGGAGCCCTTCCCTGAGCCCGAGGCACTGGCCATTGCGGCGGCTTTGAGCCAGGCCCGAGAGGCGGTGGAGGTCCTGATCGGTGAGGGCCTGGAGGCGGCCATGAACCGTTTCAATGTGCGTCCGGGAAAAAGGGAAGGGCATTCCGAAAGGGCTATTCTGAGTTCCAGCGAGACCATTAACAACCGAGAAAAGGAGGTATGAGCTTGCCCCAATACGAGATGATTATTGTCCTTGATCCCTCCCTCGCTGAGGAGGCCCAGGAACGGGAGGTGGCGGCCGTCACCGGATTGGTCTCCCGGGAAGGCGGCCAGATCTTTGAGCTTCAGCGGTGGGGTAAGAAACGCCTGGCCTATGAGGTGAAGAAGAGGCGGGAGGGGAGTTATATCTATTTGCTCCTGGATGGACCTCCAAAACTGGTAAGGGAGCTGGAGCGGCAATTTAAGATCTCGGAGTCGGTGCTTAAATATATGACGGTGAGGGAAAAGAAGCCAAAGCGAGGGCCAGCCCCTCCCGAGAAGGCCGCTCCTACCGCTACGGAGGTATCCACAGCCAGGCTGGAGGAGGCTTCTTAGATGGCCAGCTTTAATAAAGTGATCCTTTTGGGAAACCTGACCCGTGATCCGGAGCTCCGCTATACCCCGAGTGGGGCGCCCGTATGTAACTTCGATTTGGCAGTGAACCGCTCCTATACCACCCAATCGGGGGAGCGGCGCGACGAGACCTGCTATATTACAGTGGTGGTATGGGGCAAGCAAGCAGAATCCTGCGCCGAGTTCCTTAATAAGGGCCGGCCGGCCTTGGGGGAGGGTCATCTGCAACAGCGATCCTGGGAGACCCCTGAAGGGCAGCGGCGTTCCAAGCACGAGGTAGTGGCTGAACGGGTCCAGTTCTTGGGTGGCCGGCGGGGTGGCCCTATGGAGGAGGAAAAGGAGCGGGGACCAGAGGAAGAGGAGGTGCCCTTTTAAAAACCATGGCTCATGACCTGGGCTTTCATAGGAGGAGTGATGCTGAAGAGGCAGAAGATCTATCGGCGGCAGAAGGCCTGTAAGTTCTGCGTGGATAAAATCGATTACGTGGACTTCAAGGACGTGAAGCGCTTACGGAATTTTATCACCGACCGCGGCAAAATTGTTCCCAGGCGGATATCGGGGAACTGCGCCATCCATCAGCGGCAGCTCACTATCGCTATCAAGCGGGGCCGAAGCATCGCGTTGCTACCCTTTGCTGCTGAGCTTCCATGAGCCTTCATGCGGAATTAGCTTTGCCTGCCTGGGTCCCAACCCTTTTCTCATCTTCATCCAGCCCTATTTGACTTTGGTCGTGGCGTGCCTAGGGTTATTCGACGTCTGGCCAGGCTTCCGTCGCCAGGGCCTTAAAGGATGTCTTTCAGGGGGTAGCAATGAAATTGATTCTGCTCGGGGAGGTAGCCAAGTTGGGGAAGACGGGTGATCAGGTAGAAGTGGCCGATGGCTATGCTCGGAACTTCCTCCTTCCTAGGGGTCTCGCCATTGAGGCTACCCCTTCAAATCTCAAGGCCTGGGAAAGGCAGAAGCTCCTTGGCCAAAGCCGGGAAGCCAGGGCCAAGCGGGAGGCCCTTGCCTTGGCTGAGCGGATCAACGCCATCTCTGTGACTATCCAATGTCAGACAGGGGAGCAGGACAAGCTTTACGGCTCGGTTACTAACCTGGATATCGGAAACGCCCTGGCCCAAGAAGGGATTGAAGTGGACCGGAAGAAGATAGCTCTTCCAGAGCCCATCAAGACCTTGGGGCTTTACACTGTCTCCATCCGGCTCCATCCAGAGGTGACGGCCGAGCTCAAGGTTTGGGTAGTCAAGGCCTGAGGTCCCTTATTTTAAGCCCATTTAAGGAAGTGGCTTTTTAGTAATGATGTCGGAGTCTCCTGTGAATCCATCCCTTGATAGGGTTCCGCCTCAAAACCTGGAGGCCGAGGCCTCCGTTCTTGGTGCCGTCCTTCTGGAGAACGAGGCCCTGATCAAGGCCTTGGAGGTTCTGAGGCCCACCCATTTTTACCGCGAGGCCCACCGAAGGATATTCGCTGCCTGCCTTGCCCTCTTTGAGCGAAACGAACCAGTGGATCTGATTACATTAGCAAACGAGCTGGAGAGGCGTAAGGAGCTAGCCGAGGTGGGTGGCCCCAGCTATTTAGCTAGCCTGGTAGACGGGGTTCCCACCGCTGCCAACGTCCTCTATCACGCCAAGATCGTTAGGGACAAGGCTCTCCTCAGGGACTTGATCAACGTGGCCACGGAAGTCGTGGCCTCGGGCTATGCCGGTGAGGAAGACGTAGATACCCTTCTTGACCAGGCTGAACGCCGTGTCTTTGAGATTGCCCAGGATAAGGTTTCCCGTGCCTTCATTCCTCTTTCCAGCATCTTGAAGGGCACCTTCGAGGCCATAGAGAGGCTCTACCAGCGGAAATCCCACGTCACGGGGGTACCCACCGGCTTCGAGGAGTTTGACCAGCTCACATCGGGCTTCCAGCCAGGGGAGCTGATAATCGTCGCTGGCAGACCCTCCATGGGCAAGACCAGCTTCTGCCTCAACATCGCCCAGCATGCGGGAATTGAGGAGCGGCTGCCCGTGGCCATCTTTAGCCTGGAGATGTCCAGGGAGCAGCTGGTGCAGCGGATGCTCTGCTCCGAAGCGCGAGTAGATTCCCATAAGCTCCGGACAGGATACCTGGCTGACCGGGATTGGCCCAAGCTCACCAATGCCGCCGGCCGCCTCTCGGAGGCCCTCATCTTCGTGGACGACACCCCCGGCATCTCTGTCTTAGAGATGCGGGCCAAGACCAGGCGCCTCAAGTTGGAGCATGGCCTCAACTTGGTGATTGTGGACTATCTCCAGCTGGTCCAGGGCCGGGGGAGGGTGGAGAGCCGCCAGCAAGAGATCTCCGAAATCTCCCGGGCCTTAAAGGCCATGGCCAAGGAGCTCCATGTCCCCGTGGTGGCTCTTTCCCAGCTATCTAGAGCGGTAGAGGCCAGGGAGGATCGGCGGCCGCGTCTTTCTGACCTTAGAGAGTCAGGGGCCATTGAGCAAGACGCTGATTTAGTGGCCTTCATATACCGCCCTGGTTTTTATAAAAAGGTAGAGGATGTCGAGGAAGGCCACGGGGGCCGGGAAGAGGACCGAACTGCCGAGATCATCATTGGAAAGCAGCGGAACGGCCCCACAGGTACAATAAAGCTGGCCTTCTTACGGGAATACACTCGCTTCGAGCCCTTGGACGAGTTTCACCGGGAGCTGGATTTGTCCATTTAGGATTTGGAGGGCCCCCTTTGATAGCCTTTTTAGAACTCATCGGGGCCAAGATCGCCGAGACTGTGGAGGAAGCAGGCCGAATCATGCTCTTCTTCTGGCATGCTATCCTCTGGACCTTCCGTCCCCCCTTCCGCCTGCGTAACCTGGTTAAGCAGATGGAGATGGTGGGGGTGAACTCCCTCACTGTGGTTACCATTACCGCGACTTTCACCGGAATGGTGCTGGCGCTGCAGAGCTATACCGGCTTCAGACGGTTTGGGGCCGAGACCCTTGTGGGGACAGTGGTGGCCCTCTCCATGACCAGGGAGCTGGGCCCAGTCCTTACGGCCCTCATGGTCGCCGGCCGAGCGGGCTCCTTCATGGCAGCAGAGCTAGGAACCATGCGAGTGACGGAACAGATCGATGCCCTGGGCACTATGGCCGTCAATCCCGTTCAGTTTTTGATTGTCCCCCGCATCCTGGCAGGCATTGTGATGCTTCCTATCTTAACCGTCCTTGCCGACGTGCTGGGGATGATAGGGGGGTATGTGGTAGGGGTGGAGCTTCTGGGGATAAACTCTGCTACCTATGTCCGCCGCACCTTCGATTACCTGGAGCTCGAGGATATCTATAACGGCCTCATCAAGGCCACCTTCTTCGGGCTAGTGCTCTCTCTTATTGGCTGCTATAAGGGCTATCACGCCGAAGGGGGGGCCGAAGGTGTGGGCCGGGCCACTACTAGCTCCGTAGTCCTGGCCTGCACCCTTATCCTGGTCTCTGACTATTTCCTGAGCGCCTTGCTCTTCTAGCATTTATGATCAAAATTTTCAATCTGTGGAAGTCGCTGGGGGGAAAGGAGGTTTTAAGGGGTTTAGACCTCCACATCAGCCGGGGCATGATCACAGTCATCATTGGCGGCAGTGGGAGCGGCAAGACCGTTCTTCTCCGCCATCTGATTGGCCTCTTGAAACCCGATGCTGGAAGCATCTTCGTGGATGGCGTTGACATTACCAAGCTCAACGAGATAGAATTAAACGAATTTCGCAAGAAGTTCGGGATGCTCTTTCAGAGCTCTGCCCTCTTTGACTCCCTGAGGGTTGGGGAAAATGTAGGATTCCCTTTGAAGGAGCATACTACCCTCTCCGCTCGGGAGATCGAGGAACTGGTGCGGGAGAAGCTGGCCCTGGTAGGCCTTTTCGGGGTAGAGCACCTTATGCCCGCTGAACTCTCCGGAGGGATGAGAAAGCGGGTGGGTCTGGCGAGGGCCATCATCCGCGAGCCGGAGATCATCCTCTATGACGAGCCTACCACAGGGCTCGATCCCATTATGGTGGATGCCATAAACCGGCTCATCATGGACCTGCAACACAAGCTTAGTATCACTACGGTGGTGGTCACTCACGATATGTCGAGCACCTTCAAGATTGCCCATAGGATAGCCATGCTCTATGGGGGAAGTATCATCGCCGAAGGGACGACCGAGGAAATCCAAGAGAGCCAGGATCCAGTGGTTCAGCAGTTCATCCATGGTTTGGCGGAGGGCCCTATAAAAGTCGGCTAGGAAAGGGGAATAGGATGAGATTGAGCGCTGAGGCAAGGGTGGGCCTCTTCGTTTTCTTAGGAATTATGCTCCTCGCTGCCCTCACCCTGCGGGTAGGAGGCTTTGGTCCCCTCAAGAAGGGGGGAACCCGCATCCAGGTGATCTTTGAGTCGGTGGAGGGTTTGGATGAGAAGGCCCCTGTCCGCCTGGCAGGGGTCCGGGTGGGGGAGGTGGAGAGGATCGAGGTGAAGGGGGCCAAGGCAGTGGTCACCCTCCGCTTGAATCCTGGGGTGGAGGTCTATCGCAACTATCGAGTGAGGATTGCTTCCTTAGGCCTCTTGGGTGAGAAATACGTGGAGATCACCCCTGTGGGGGAGGAGAAGAGCGAGATCATAGGCCGGGGCGAGCTGGTGAGGGAAGGCTCACCACCCCTCAAAGGGGAGGCACCGGTAGGAGTGGACAAGTTCCTCACCCAGCTCTCCGACTTGGCCGAGGACGTAAAGAAATTGAGCTCTTCTTTGGTAGAACTGGTGGGGACCCCTGAAGCCCGGAGGACCATTAAGAACATCCTGTCGAATGCCGAGGCCTTGACGGGAAACCTCAACCGGGCAGTAGTTGCCAACAGGGAGAATTTAGACCGCATCCTGGCCAACTTGCGCACCTTTTCAGGAGACTTGTCCAGCACCATGAAGGAGAATAAGGACTCGGTCTCCAACCTCATTAAGAACCTGGAGAAGCTCTCCCAGGATCTGAGCGGCAAAAGCGGTGAGATCGCTGAGAACATAAAGGTCATCACCCAGAATCTCAAAGATATGCTTTCGGAGAACCGGGAGAACGTGGCTGAAAGCATAAAGAACATAAAGGAGGCCTCCGCCAAGGTCCAGACCACCATCGAATCCTTGAACAAGATCACCTCTAAGATTGAGAAGGGGGAAGGCACCTTAGGAAAACTGGTAACTGATGAGGAGCTGGCCAAGGACTTGAAGGCCACTGCCCGCGGTTTGAAGGAAGCCATGACGGGCTTCGACCGCTTCAAGTTTTATATAGGATACCGGGGGGAGTACCTGGCCAGGCCTAGCGACAGCCGGAATGTTATCTCCCTCCGGATACAGCCTCGGGAGGATAAATACTACCTATTTGAGGTAGTGGATGACCCAATGGGGACTGTCAAGCGGAGGGAGACCACCACCACTACTACTGTGGATGGTCGGACTACTACCGAGACGGAGAAGAAGACGGAGGTTTCCAATAAGCTGGGTTTCACTGCCTTGATTGCCAAGCGTTTCTATGACCTTACCTTAAAAGGGGGACTGATCCAGTCTACAGGTGGGGTGGGTGCCGAGTACACCTTCCTTGACGACAGGCTTAACTTAGGCCTTGAGGTCTTTGATTTTCACCGAAGCGGGGAGCCGAGGCTCCGGGCCTCGGCCAAATATAACCTCCTCAAGTCCCTATTCATCCAGGGGGGGGTGGATTACCTGCTCCAAGATGACCAGAGGACCTTTTACTTAGGAGGGGGCTTCCTATTTGAGGATGAGGACCTGAAGCTCCTCCTGGGGAGGGCCCCGGTTTCGATCGGCGGGCGTTAGCCGCTAGATGGTAACACCATGACCAAGCCCAAGAGCCACTTTGCCTGCCAGGCCTGTGGCTACCAGACACCCCGGTGGCTGGGACGCTGTCCCGATTGCGGGACATGGGGTAGCCTAATAGAGGAGCGGGAGCCTCGAGGGGAGGCCCTTCGGGGGGGCCGCGAGGAGAGGGGTCCGTATGCAAAGCCCCAGCCCATCACCGAAATCGAGGAGGAGGCAGAATCCCGCTTTTCTACTGGCATAACGGAACTGGATCGCCCGCTGGGTGGGGGAGTGGTCCTTGGTTCCTTCGTTCTTATCGGCGGCGACCCCGGCATTGGTAAATCCACACTTCTTTTACAAGCCTCGGCCAATATCAGCCGAAGCGGACGGAGTGTCCTCTATGTCTCCGGGGAGGAATCCCTAGAGCAGACCCGTTCCAGGGGCAAGAGGCTGGGGGCCTGGAGTCCCGACCTTTACATAGCTTCCGAGACCTGCCTCGAGGCCATCCTAGAGCAAGTGGAGATAATCAAGCCCCAGGTCCTTGTTATTGACTCTGTCCAAACCACTTACAGTGAGGCCTTGGAGTCAGCCCCGGGGAGCATCGGCCAGGTAAGGGAGGTGGCAAATCGACTGATGCATCTGGCTAAAGGTAGGGGAATTAGCACCTTCATAGTGGGCCACGTCACCAAAGACGGATCCCTCGCTGGCCCCCGGGCCTTGGAGCATATCGTGGATACAGTTATCTACTTCGAGGGGGAAAGACAGCACTTCTACCGCATCTTGCGGGCCACTAAGAACCGCTTCGGCTCCACCGATGAGATCGGAGTCTTTGAAATGACGGAGGCCGGGCTTCGAGAGGTCCCTAACCCCTCCCAGGTCTTTTTGGAAGAGCGACCCCTGGGGACGGCCGGATCAGTGATCCTGGCCACCGTGGAGGGCACTCGTCCTTTACTGTTAGAGCTCCAGGCCCTGGTGGCCCCTAGCCTCCTCGCGGTTCCCCGCCGAACAGCCATGGGGGTGGATTACAATAGGATGTCTCTACTCCTGGCCGTCCTGGAAAAGCGCATGGGCCTCCGCCTGGGCACTTGCGATGTTTACCTAAACGTGGCCGGTGGCCTAAGGGTCTTCGAGCCCGCGGCCGACCTGGCCATGGTAGCCGCCTTAATCTCTAGCTCCCGCAACCTCCCTGTGGATTCGGGGACTGTCCTCTTTGGAGAGGTAGGTCTATCGGGGGAAGTGAGAGCGGTGCGGCATGTGGAAAAGAGGCTTCACGAGGCATCGCGTCTTGGCTATTGCCGCCTGATCCTCCCGCGGGGCAACCGAGAAAGACTTCGAGAGACCCTGAATCTAGAGCTCATCGGTGTCAGGAGTGTTGAAGAGTTATTAGAGTCCCTCTTCCCCATTAAAAATTAGTCTTTGACCTAAGGGGGAAAATCTGTTAAAATATTATTGAGATGTTTCATGTGGGCGATAAAGTCGTTTATCCGACTCACGGAGTAGGTCTGATAGAGGCGGTGGAGGAGAGGGAGGTCTCGGGGGCTAAGCTCGCCTTTTACGTCCTCCGGATCTTGTCAAGTGAGATGACCATCTTGGTGCCCACCGCCAATGTCAAGCGGGTAGGCCTCCGTCAAGTGATCCGGCCCTCCGAGATCCCAAAGGTGTTGGAGATCCTTAGGAAGAATGATCTAGAGATTTGCCCTAACTGGAACCGCCGCTTCAAGGACAACCTGGAGCGGATAAAGAGCGGTTCCCTCTACCAGGTCGCCTTGGTCCTTCGAAAGCTGATCCTCCTCCAGAAAGCCCGAAGTCTCTCCTTTGGGGAAAAGAAGATGCTAGAGAATACGCGCCAGCTTATCATTAGTGAAATAGCTCACGCTAAGGGGATCATGGAAGAGGAGGCCCGGCTCCTTATAGATGAGACTATGGCTAAAGCCTGACGGCTTTCGGGAGATAGGGTAACCCTAAAAAGGAGGTGAGATATGTGAGGCAAGAAAATCTGTGGCGGGTCCTTTTCATCGCGCTTTCATTAGGGCTGGGTTATCTGGTGGCCTTCCTTGCTAGAGGCCCGGGCAAGGGGGCAGCCCTGGGTTTAGTAATAGGGCTCTTTGTAGGTTTGGCTATCCTAGCGGTGGAGCGGGAGTTAAGGAAGGTCAGAGCCAAGTCCATAATTAGTGGCGTCCTAGGCCTTATCCTCGGTTTGATTATAGCGAGGATCCTGACCGATTCCCTTTCCAGCCTACTTACAATTATAGCACCCCCATGGCCTCTTTTAGTTCGCCTCTCCTTGGCCTTGATTTGCGCCTACCTGGGGATAGTCCTCACTTGGAGCAAGGGCCGCGATTTCAACCTGACCAACTTCGTGAGGCTTCTGAAGGAGCAGCCAAGGGCCGAGAGCTATAAGATTCTGGATACCTCAGTCATTATCGATGGGCGGATCGCCGATATCTGCGAGACTGGCTTTTTAGAGGGCACCCTCCTCATACCCCAATTCGTCTTGCGTGAGCTTCAGCACATCGCCGATTCCTCAGATCCCTTGAAGCGTAACCGCGGCCGGAGGGGACTGGATATCCTCCAGAAGATCCAGAAGAAGGTGGACGTCCACGTTAAGGTGAGCGACATGGACTTCCCGGAGATCCGAGAGGTGGATGCCAAGCTGGTGGCCATGGCTAAGGCCCTGAATGCAAAGGTCATAACCAATGACTTCAACCTCAACAAGGTGGCCGAACTTCATGGGGTCCAGGTTCTAAACATCAACGAACTCACAAATGCCTTGAAGCCCGTGGTACTGCCCGGCGAGGAAATTCGGGTATATGTCCTGAAGGAAGGAAAGGAGTATAATCAAGGGGTTGCCTATCTCGACGACGGGACCATGGTGGTCATAGATAATGGCAGGCGCTTTATAGGGCAGACCATTGATGTTACCGTGACCAGTGTGCTCCAGACCACCGCAGGCCGGATGATCTTCTCTCGCCTGAAGGAAGAGGCCGAGGCAGCCTAGGGGAGTTGTCCGTGGTCCCTGATTACTGAATTATGCGCGTAACTGCCATTGTTCCCGCTGCTGGCGGCGGTCAGAGATTGGGGGGAGGTGTTTCAAAGCAGTTCCTACCGCTTGGAGGTATTCCCATTCTGGCCCGCACCCTCTTAGCCCTCGAGGCCTCGAGGGTCTTTGCAGAGATGGTAGTTGTGGTCCCGGCGGAGGACTTAGAGCGTTGCCAGGAGGAGATCATAGAGCCCTATGGAATTTCCCGGGCGGCCCTAGTGGCCGGGGGGAATGAGCGCCAGGATTCGGTTTATAATGGCTTGAAAAGGGCAAGCGCCGACGCGGAGCTGATATTAATCCATGACGGCGTTCGCCCTTTTCTTTCTGCGGAGCTGATTTGGTCCATCATCCAGGAGACCCGCATCCACCGGGCAACGGTAGTGGCTATTCCGGCCAAGGAGACCATCAAGGAAGTTGATGAGGAAGGCTTCGCGGTGGTTACGCCCGAGCGCAGGAGGCTATGGATCTCCCAAACTCCCCAGACCTTTAGCCATGAGCTAATCCGGGAAGCCCATGAAAGGGCTAGAACCGATGGTTTCCATGGCACCGATGATGCCTCCTTAGTTGAGCGCTTAGGGGTGAAGGTGAAGGTAATCCCAGGTCCATTTGACAACATCAAGATTACAACTGCCGAGGATTTGGCCCTAGCAGAGTGGATCTTGAAGCGGAGGGAAGCCCTTGCGAGTGGGGCTGAGCTTTGACATGCACCGCCTGGTAGAGGGGAGGCGGCTCATCCTGGGTGGGGTAGATATCCCCTTCCCTAAAGGACTGGATGGCCATTCTGATGCCGATGTGCTTACCCATTCTATCATTGACGCCCTCCTTGGGGCGGCAGGAGAAGGGGACATCGGCCAGCGCTTTGGGGTGGAAGACCCCCGATGTTTGGGCATCTCTAGCCTGGCCCTCTTGAAGGAGGTTTCAGGCCTCCTCCGATCCAAAGGCCTGGCGGTGGAAAACGTAGATGCTACTCTGGTGGCTCAAGAGCCGCGCCTCGCCCATTATCTTGAGGTAATGGAGAAGAACATTGCCTTGGCTCTAGGGGTGGATTCCGGGCGAGTCAACGTTAAAGCCACCACTGCCAAGGCCCTGGGTCCCATCGGCGCCGGCGAGGGGATTGCCTGCCACGCCATCGCCTGCCTCTCTTTCCCGTCTACGCTCTAATTGGGAGGCGAAATTCTCGATAGTCATGAGTGATTCACAGGGCATAAAAGGTACCGAGGTCCGCGTCCGCTTTGCCCCCAGCCCTACTGGGTATCTCCATCTGGGTAACGCTAGGACGGCCCTTTTCAACTGGCTCTTCGCCCGCCATCATGGGGGGACCTTTGTCCTCCGGATCGAAGACACCGATGTGGAGCGATCGAGCAAGGAATCCGAAGAGGCCATTCTGGAGGACCTCCGCTGGCTGGGCCTCGATTGGGATGAAGGACCGGACGTGGGTGGCCCTCATGGTCCCTATCGTCAATCGGAGCGCAGGGATATTTATCAGAAGTATGCCCAGGAACTCTTGGGTAAAGGGGGGGCCTACCGCTGCTTCTGCTCCGAGGAGGAACTGGAGGCTGAAAGACGAGTCGCTCTAGCTGCGGGGAGGATGCCAAAATACGAGGGCCGCTGCCGCCTCCGTTCACCAGAGGAGGTGGAGGAATTGCTGGCGTCGGGTCGACCATACACCATCCGCTTCCGGGTGGATCCGGCCCAAATTGTAGTAGAGGACCTGGTGCGGGGAAGGGTGTCCTTTGAAAGCGCCTTCATTGGCGACTTCATTATTATGCGCTCTGATGGAGAGGTATCCTATAACTTCGCGGCAGTAGTGGACGACGCGTGGATGCGGATCACCCATGTCATCCGGGGTGAGGACCACCTGCCCAACACACCGCGGCAGCTTTTGCTTTATAAGGCCTTAGGAGCGGAACCGCCCAAATTCGCCCATCTCTCCATGATTCTAGGGCCTGACCATAGCCCCCTCTCAAAGCGCCATGGGGATGTCTCCGTTTCCTACTACCGGGAGACGGGCTACCTGCCCGAGGCCCTGGCGAATTATCTAGCCCTCTTGGGTTGGTCCTCGGAAAAGGGAATGGAGATCATGCCTATGGAGGAGATCGCCCGCCAGTTCAATCTCAAGCGGGTCTCTAAATCGGCGGCTATCTTTGATAATGCTAAGCTTGATTGGATGAGCGGAAACTATATAAGGAAGGCCAATCTCTCACGACTCACGGAGATGGCCCTCCCATATTTGAGAAGGGCAGGCCTGATAGGTGAGGATTATGACAGTCAGTGGCTCGAGCAAGTGGTGGCCGCTGTGCGGGCCCATATCTCCTGTTTTTCCCAGATTTCTAGGGAGGCTGAGGTTTTCTTCTCTTTCGATGCGTGCAAGGCCCTGGCCAATGGGGAGGTAAGGAGGGTCCTCTCCGAGCCCGAAGCCCTTAAAGTGCTTGAGGCCCTGAAAGGGGAGCTTTTGAAGATGGAGCGCCTCACCGCCGAGGATTACCCAAAGTTAGTCAAAGCTTTGAAGGCGGCCACTGGTCTCCAGGGACGGCCTCTCTTCCATCCAATCCGGGCCGCCTTGACCGGCAAGGCCTCCGGTCCAGAGCTGGCTTTGCTTTTACCGATTCTGGGCAGGGAGGAGTGCCTGCGACGGCTGAATAGTATAATAGGCCAACTCGAGAGATAAGGTCTTAACATTTCCCTCCAAATCTACAACACCTTGACCCAGAGAAAGGAGCCCTTTGAGCCCTTGGTGCCGGGGCAGGTGCGGATGTATGCCTGCGGGGTCACCGTTTATGACCTCTGCCACCTGGGCCATGCCCGCCAGGCCCTGATCTTTGATGTTATCCGCCGCTACCTAGAATACAAGGGTTACCACGTGACCTACGTCCGGAACTTCACCGATGTCGACGACAAGATCATTAACCGGGCTAAAGAACTGGGCCGACGCTGGGACGAGGTGGCCAAGGGTTATATCGAGGAGTATTATCGAGACATGGACCGGCTGGGGATCCGGCGGGCCACTATCGAGCCAAAGGCCACCGAGCATATACCAGAAATGATCGGCATCATCAAGGCCCTCTTGGAAAAAGGCTATGCCTACCAGATCAACGGCGACGTCTACTACGAAGTGCAGAGGTTCCCGGAATACGGCAAGCTCTCTGGACGGAAGGCCGAGCAGATGCTGGCCGGGGCTCGGATCGAGATAGACCCGCGGAAGAAGAATCCCCTGGACTTCGCCTTGTGGAAGCGCTCCAAGGAAGGGGAGCCTGCCTGGGAGAGCCCTTGGGGACCGGGCCGGCCAGGCTGGCATATCGAGTGCTCTGCCATGAGTATGAAATACCTGGGTGAGAGCTTCGACATTCATGGGGGTGGGGCCGACCTTATTTTCCCTCACCATGAAAACGAGATCGCTCAATCGGAGAGTTGCACGGGAAAACCCTTCGCCCGCTACTGGATCCATAATGGGTTTGTGAGCATCAACCAGGAGAAGATGTCGAAATCCCTGGGGAATTTCTTCACCATCCAGGAAGTTCTAGACCGCTATCGTCCGGAAGCAGTGAAGCTCTTTCTCCTCTCCGCCCATTACCGGGGCCCTCTGGATTTCTCGGACGATAGGCTGGAGGAGGCCAAAAAGGCCCTGGATCGTTTTGTGACGGCCTTCGAGGCTATTGAGGCTCTCAACGCCCTTCCACCCCGTTCCGGCGGAGATGCGCTATATGATCACATGGTAAGTAAGGGAAGGGAGGCCGAGGAGCAATTTCAAGCTGCTATGGACGATGACTTCAATACGGCGGCGGCCCTTGGTGTCCTCTTTGGCTTTCTACGCGAGGTCAACCTTGTCCGATCGGAAGTCGAGCGTAACATAACGGCGGGAGGCCGTTCGGCCCTTCATATCGCAAGGGATAGGATCAACCGCCTGGGCGGGGTGCTGGGCCTTTTCGAACAGCCGAGTCTTAGGCCAGGAGAAGCAGACCTTAAGGGGCGTCTCGTTGAGCTTCTTCTGGATCTCCGCGCCCAGGCGAGAAGTAAAAAGGATTGGGCCACCGCCGATGCTATCCGGGAGCGGCTGAACTCTCTAGGCATCGAAGTAGAGGACACGCCCCAGGGGAGCCGCTGGCACTGGCGGCGGTAAGGGAAAAGGCCTGTGGCCCAAAAACTCCTCGGTCCCAATTCCATCCTGGAAGCCCTGCGCGCTGGAAGGCGTGATGTGGAGAGGATCTATCTCGACCGAGGGCGGGGAGGACCAAAGGTGGCGGAGATCCTCACCTTGGCCAGGGCGAAGGTGGTTACTATAAAATATAAGGAGAGGGCGGAGCTCACCAGGATAGCCGAGACCCATTCCCATCAGGGGATGGTAGCTATTGCCGCTGAGGTCCCTTATCAGGAGGCCGAGGAGCTCCTGGTGAAAGCAAAGGATAAAACCCCCTTCCTCCTTGTCTTAGATGGGGTGGAGGACCCACAGAACCTGGGCTCCATTATCCGAACGGCGGAGGCCGCTGGCGTAGATGGCATTATCATTCCCAAACATAGAGCAGTGGGCCTTACCAGTACTGTTGCTAAGGTAGCCTGTGGGGCCCTGGAGCACATTAGGGTATGCAGGGTTACTAATATTCCTGCATTTCTGGACAGGCTGAAGGAAAAAGGAGTATGGGTAGTTGGGGCCGATGTTAAAGCAGCCAAGAGTATATATGAGATAGATTTAATTGGTCCATTGGCTCTGGTTATAGGGGGTGAGGATACAGGGCTCAAGCCGTTGGTCAAAAAGAAATGCGATATCCTTGCCTCCCTCCCAATGGAGGGGTCAATATCCTCCCTGAACACAGCAGTGGCAGCGGCAATAACAATGTATGAAGTAGTAAGACAAAGAAAAGAGAAGAAAAACTAAAAAATCCTATAAAAATTTTATATTTTAAAGAAATTTTGAGAAATTTTTGAATAAATAAACAATAAAATGGAAAAAATATATTTTGGAAAATAAAATAAATATGTTATTATTAAAATTTGTCTACCGCTGGCGTAGCTCAGTCGGTAGAGCGGCTGATTTGTAATCAGCGGGTCAGGGGTTCGAATCCCTTCGCCAGCTCCATAATAAAGGGTTCATTTTTCTAGGTTCACGGTTGACGGAGAAGAGTTGGTTAATTGACCAGTGAAGTCTTTGTGAGCTGTTAACCGTA
>JACRGL010000187.1 GCA_016212365.1 Candidatus Methylomirabilota bacterium
ATTTATGTGAGCGTGTATCAGGATATTATTTTGCTGATAGGTATCCGCCACTTGGCGCATCGGACCTCGCGTGCGAAGATATTGAAAAAGACCTAAAAGAAGCCGAGAAATTTATCCGGACGATGTTCCCTGAGGAAAATAAATGGCTAAAAACAATTGCAAAATCACAATCCCACAAAGCTTAAATGCCTATATCAAAGGCATCTGCGATATTATGCGGCGCTCAGGCAGGGCGGGTGCTCTACACATTGGGTGAGGGACATTGTCTCAGGAATTGATGAGCTTTCTCGTTAAGCAAGGAGTGGAGGCGGAGTTTCTATCGCCGGGTTGTGAGATGCCCACAGTGGAGGCCGCTGCCAGGGGCCTGGGGGTTTCCGAGGGCGAGATTATCAAGTCCTTACTCTTTCAAGCAAAGGATGGAGGCCTGGTGCTTGCTATAGCAGCGGGAATGGGCCGGATCAATACAAAGAGGCTGGAACAATTAACCGGGCTCAAGGGGCTGAGGCTGGCCAAGCCCGAAGTGGTATTGGAGGCTACAGGCTACCCTGCTGGCGGCACCCCACCGGTTGGGCATAAGAATCACCTCAGGGTCGTCGTAGATTGGAGGGTCCTGGAGCTTCCCTACGTCTACGGCGGCGGGGGCGATCCAAAGGTCATGATGAGGATCAAACCCACCGACATCATACGCCTGAACCAGGCCAAGGTTCAGGACATAGTGGATTAAAACATTTTCATGCTTCATTCCAATTTCGTCCACCTCCATGTCCACTCCCAGTATAGCCTCCTGGACGGGGCCTGCCACCTGGAGCCCCTGGTGTCCAGGGCCCGTGAGTTCCGAATGCCTGCCCTCGCCGTTACTGACCATGGAAATCTCTTCGCCGCCATCGACTTTTACTCTTTGGCCATGAGGGAGGGGATCAAGCCCATAATCGGCTGCGAGGCCTATGTGGCGCCGGGGAGCCGCTTCGAGAAGTCCAATGTGGACGGAACTTACGAAGGGGCCAACCATTTGATTCTCCTTGTGAAGGACCAGGTTGGTTACAAAAACCTCATAAAGCTGGTAACGGCGGGCTACCTGGAGGGGTTCTACTATAAGCCCCGGATCGACAAGGAAATTTTGGCCAAGCACTGCCAGGGACTCATCGCCCTTACTGGCTGTTTGAATGGTGAGATTAGCCGCCTGCTGGCACAGGGAGAGGAGGAAAAGGCCAAGGCCGTGGCGGGCTGGTATAAGGAGGTCATGGGGCCTGGCAATTTCTTTCTGGAGATCCAGGACCAAGGCCTCCCGGAGCAAAAGGGGATCAATCAAGGGATCCTGAGAATTGCCAGGGGCCTCTCCCTCCCTTTAGTGGCCACAAATGATGTCCATTATCTCCATCCCCATGAGGCCAAGGCCCATGAAATTCTCCTGTGCATCCAGACGGGAAAGACCATCCGCGACCAGGACCGGATGCGCTTTGGCAGCGACCAGTTCTATTTTAAGTCCCCTGAGGAGATGGCGGCCATATTTGCCGAGGTCCCCGAGGCCCTCCGAAACACCATCACCATCTCCGAGCGCTGCAACCTGGACTTGTCCTTTGGCCATATTCACCTCCCCCGCTACCAGGTCCCTGCGGGATTTACCTTGGATAGCTATCTAGCCCATCTGGCCTGGGAAGGGGCCAAGAAGCGTTACAACCAGCTTACCCCTAAAATGGAGGATCGCCTTAAGCGGGAGCTGGCCATCGTTGAGAAGATGGGCTATGCGGGTTATTTCCTGGTAGTGTGGGACTTCATCCGGTTTGCCCGCGAGCGGGGGATCTCGGTGGGCCCGGGAAGGGGCTCGGCGGCAGGGAGCCTGGTGGCCTATTCCCTGGGGATCACCAACATAGACCCCCTGCGTTATGGACTCCTCTTCGAACGCTTCCTGAACCCGGAGCGCGTGAGTCTCCCCGACATAGACATAGACTTTTGCTACGAGCGGCGGGGTGAGGTCATAGACTATGTCACTCAGAAATATGGAAAGGACAATGTAGCCCAGATTATTACCTTCGGGACCTTGGGGGCAAAGGCCATAATTCGCGACGTGGGCCGGGCCCTGGGCATGCCCTATGCAGAGGTGGATAAGATCGCCAAGCTGGTTCCGGCTACTTTAAACATCTCCCTGGACGACGCCCTGGAACAGAGCCCGCCGCTGCAAGAGCTGCTCCGGACCCGGACCGAGGTGAGAGAGCTCTGGGGAATCGCCAAAACCTTGGAAGGCCTTACCCGCCATGCCTCCACTCATGCCGCAGGAGTGGTCATATCGAGCGATGCCCTCATCGAGCACCTCCCCCTCTATAAAGGGACCAAGGGAGAGGTGACTACCCAATACGCTATGGGGGCCATCGAAAAGATCGGTCTCCTAAAGATGGACTTCCTGGGCCTTAGGACCCTCACAGTAATCGCCAATACCCTGAAGCTGGTTGAGGAGACCCATAGGACCCCCTTCCGTATTGAGGAAATTCCGTTAGACGATAAGGCCACCTTTGAGCTCTTGGGGGAGGCAAGGACAGCTGGGGTCTTTCAACTGGAGAGCGCAGGGATGCGGGATATGCTCAAGCGCCTCAAGCCGGGGAGGCTTGAGGATGTCATTGCCCTGGTGGCCCTATATAGACCGGGGCCTATGGCTATGATTGACGACTTTATAGCTAGGCGCCATGGGCGGGTAAAGGCCCACTATGACCATCCATTAATGGAGGAGATCCTTCAGGATACCTACGGGGTTATGGTGTATCAGGAGCAGGTGATGAGGATGGCCTCGGAGCTTGCTGGGTTCTCTATGGGAGAGGCTGATATCCTCCGCAGGGCCATGGGAAAAAAGGACCCGGAGATGATGGAGCGCCAGCGGAGGAAGTTCATTGAAGGGGCGAAGGCGCGGGGGGTTTCTGAGAAGAAGGCGGAGCGGATCTTCGACCAGATGACCCCCTTTGCCGGATACGCGTTTAATAAATCGCACGCTGCTGCCTACGCCCTTATAGCTTATCAGACGGCCTATCTTAAGGCCCACCATCCTGTGGAGTTCATGGCGGCGCTGCTCACCTCGGAGATGGCAGACACAGACAAGATTGTGAAATACATCGAGGAGTGTCGGCAGATGGGGATTAGGGTTCTCCCCCCCGATGTGAACGAGTCGGGGAGCTCCTTTCGAGTGGTGGGAGAAAAGATCCGCTTTGGTTTGGTGGCGGTCAAGAATGTGGGCGAGGCGGCCATTGAGTCTATCCTGGCCGCCAGGGAGAGAAAGGGCCGCCTCCGCTCCCTATTTGATTTCTGCGAGGCGGTGGACCTCCGATTAGTGAACAAGCGGGTCATCGAAAGCTTGATCAAGTGCGGGGCCTTCGATTCCCTCGGGGCAAGGCGGGCCCAGCTAATGGCTTCTATTGATCGGGCCATAGAGGCAGCGGCCTCTACCCAGCGGGACCGGGCCCAAGGTCAGGTCTCCCTCCTTGAGGTCTTAGAGGATCGGCGGGCCCTCCCCCCCCGAGACTCTCTCCTTCCGGATATCCCAGAATGGCCCCGGGACCAACTTTTGGCAGCAGAAAAAGAAACGTTAGGTTTCTACCTGACCGGGCACCCCTTGGCGGATTTCGAAGAGGAGATCCAGAGGATCACTACCGCCCGGGCAGGGGAACTCTCGGAATTCAAGGACGGGCAGTCAGTAAAGCTCTGCGGGATCTTGAGTTCATATAAGGAGGTCACTACCAAGAACGGTGACCGTATGGCCTTCCTCACCCTGGAGGACTTAACGGGATCGGTGGAGGTGATTGTTTTCCCGGAGCTTTATAAGAACGCTTCCTCATTTCTAGGCAAAGATGCCCCCCTCTATGTTAAGGGAGAGCTGGATGTGGCCGAGGAGGCAGTGAAGCTTTTGGCCAGCGAGCTATTCCCTCTGGAGGAGGTGGCGAGGAAAAAGGTCCAAGTTATCCGGATATCGATCCCATCGGACCTTGCTCCGGCCGATCTCTATCGGCTCCAAGACCTGCTCAGGGAACACTCTGGCCCCCATCCCCTCCATCTCTTTCTGGATCTTGGACTTGAGGGTCGAGTGACCATTGCCGCCGGTCCGCGCTTTTCCCTCTCCTGGAGCCCGGAGATGATAGCAGTGGTGGAGGACCTTTTGGGGGATGGGACAGTGACGCTGGAATATTAATAGGTTCACGGTTCATAGTTCA
>JACRGL010000184.1 GCA_016212365.1 Candidatus Methylomirabilota bacterium
GCCCTGCTTGGATGGGCGAATACAAGATTCGCCCCTACGGTTCATTTCTTTAATCCGCTCCTTTATTGCCTTCAATCCCGTCACGCTCATCATCTTGTAATGGGTTGGGATCTCCCTGTTAGCATTCACAAAGGCATTCAGGGATTTTTGTACAGACGCAAAATCTTGCGTCTCTACCCCTTTGCCCCATCTCTCCCTGGCCACGTCCTCCAGCTCTTGGATGAGGCCGGCCTTGGAGGAATCATATTTGTGTAGGGGCGAACCTTGTGTTAGCCCTTTAACCGGGCGATTACAAGAATCGCCCCTCCCCGTCACATGCTCAATCACCCTCAATACTTCCTGCGCCGATGCCATGCTCAAACGCTTCTTGATAACCGCAGGCGCAATCTCGTTTCTAAGCTGTTCCTGGTCAATCCCCAACTTCTTCGCCTCTGCAAACAAGGCGGCAAGCATTTTTTTATTGTCTGTAGGGGCGAACCTTGTGTTCGCCCGCTTTGGCCTATTTCCCATCAAAACATCCTCGGCTGTTTCTCTTCCTCTTCCCTCTGCTTTCTGCTACGTTCCTGCGCATTGCTTAGTAGGGGCGATCCTTGTGATCGCCCGTCATGCTCCATACACAGCCCTTGCCGCCCGTCGCTTACCCTGTGGCGGGTCTGACGCTTGCAGGCATTGCAATATGCCCGTACTGATTCTGTATTTTTAGTGTAATGCTGTGTCATTATCTCCTCCATCCAACAAACCGCTACACGCCGTCCGCTTCGCGGCGTGTGAGCTTATCATTATAACGTCCCCTGCCCGAAAACCTCTTCCAGGCTTATCCTCTTCAGCTTCGAGGCCCTTACCAGGATTGATATCCCCCGATGCCGCAAAGACCTGTAAACCTCGTTTATCTCGCTCTCATCCGTTATCAGATAGTACCCGGCAGGCTCCCCCGTGCGGCTCCCTATGCAGTAACCATGCTCGCCTATCAGATGCCGAACTGTCTCCCGGAGCTTCACATCCGACACCCCGACCATCTCAGCAAGCCAGTGCACTCCCCTGGCGTTCTCCTTCCCCTCCCGGAGGAGAGAGACGACCCTTATTTCCTCCGAGGCCATCGTAGAGACGCCCCGGCGGGGCGTCTCTATCTGGTTAAATATGTCCATCTGCTCGTTCATCTTCCCCTCCGCGTCTCAGCGCCTCTGCGGTTAATCTTTTAGCCATCATCAGGCACCGCATTACGGTGCGACGGAGGGTTCCCCCTCCGTTTCGGCCTATTCTGCCGCTTCAAAACCGTTACATTTTAAATCGGCACTCCCGCTTGCCATGTGCCCGTCCGGACCAGTATCAACACTGGTATTGTAAGTGCTTTCGCTGTCCATTTTACTCACGCCGCCTCCTTCAGTTTCTCCACATTGATCTCATACCCGAAGGCGTTCTCCGTCTTCAGGCTTGCCCCGACCTCCGCCAGGGTCTCTGTAGATAGGTTCTTCATGGCCTCTTTGTCCAGCTCCTCCTTGGCCCGGATGCAGGCAGAAAGCCCCAGGTCCTTTAGGGCTTGGAGGGTGTCCGCAACCCTCTTAACCATCACCTTTGTGGATATGCGGAAACCCACGCTCCCAAAGGTCAGGGCCTTTGTCTTGACCTTGGCAAACTCTCCCCTGTTCGCCTCGCAGTATTCCTTGAGAGATAGCTCCAGAGCGGCCTTCTTGTCGTGCAGGGGCGCTGCCTCTGCCTTGGTATTCTTCTTAACCCTATCAATGTGCTCGTTCTGTGTTGATTCCAGGAGACCAATCTCCCTGTCCAGCTCCCCTATCTCGTGAAGCGCCTCATCCACATCATCCCAACTGCCCAGCCTCGTACCTTCCAGTCTTTTCCTTGCCATTATCTCCTCCTCTTCCCTTTTTTGTTCTGCTCTCCCACTTCTCCATCTCCGGGTCTCCGTAAACCATGCGCCAGCCAGGGTCTTCATGGATGGACACAATATCCGTCTCTCCCTTCACCCTCTGTAGAGACGCAAAATCTTGCGTCTCTACAACGTCCACCGGTTCCTTCCCCATCGCCAGCACCGGCGCAAAAAAGAACCCCATCATCCCCCCTACCAGGAACGCCGCCGATAGTATCGCAACGGCGCTCATGCGTACTCCCCGCAGGCCTTGACTTTCCGCGACACGGTATCCAGCGTAGCCGGGCATTTCTGCCCGTCGCCTGGGAAATGGTAACAGGCCCCGCATTGAGGGTTTTCCGGGGCGCCCCGTAGAGACGCAAAATCTTGCGTCTCTACCCCGCCCATCTGTCCGCACATCGTAGAGACGCCCCGGCGGGGCGTCTCTACCTGGGTAAATATGTTCATCGCTTACCTCCTTTTAATTCCCTCGCCCCTCATGGGGAGAGGGTTAGGGTGAGGAGTGGCTACGCCGCCGCCCCTGTGAATCCCCCTGCTTCGCTTCCCCCTTTGTCAAAGGGGAATTGAGGGGGATTTTGCGTCTCTACGGGGCCAGGGGTGTTTGCCATATCCGCCTGCAATTTCATGTATTCATACCTCGTCTGCTCGTTGACATAGGCCTGCGCGAGGCATTTCAGCAGATGCCTCTCCTGGTCGTCCTCCAGGTCGTACGTCGCAGCCAGGTCCTTCAGATGTCCACCCATTTCAATTGCCTTCTTCCTCTGCTCTTCCATCTCCATCGTTTTATGCCTCCTTGGTTTTAAATAGGGCGGCCACATAGGGTCGCCCCTACATCTTTTGTCCCCCCTCTTAGATTAAGAGGGGGTTAGGGGGCGTTACCCCTATATCCCCATCACCACATCCTCAGTGACTTTCTCCTCCCCCATCTCAAAGGCCAGGTTCATGGCCCTTATGATGTAGTTGTTCACCGTCAGGGGGTAGGCATTGGAATACACCCTGCCCCTTTCGTCCTTGTCTTTCAGCCTTTTGGTCAGGGCCTCTATCGCCTGCTCTGTGATGATGTTCTCAAGACTTGCGCCGACCCGCTTGAATTTGAGGGCAAGGTAGTCCCTCATGTTGCCGTTCAGCCCCCTGATCTCGGCCACCTGGCAGCGCCTTATGACCTCTCTCATGTCGTAATGGTCCGCCTCATTGAACAAGGACCCAAGCTCCGGCTGACCTATCAGGATGATCCCCATCGCCTTCTGGTACCCGTGCTCTATCTCGTAAAATCTCTTGAGGAGCTTTAGCACCCGCACTGTCAGATCGTGGGCCTCTTCCACCATGAGGCATATATGGCACCCTGCCTTGACCCTGGAGAGGAGTAGCTTTTCCACCTGGCGGGTCTTCTGCTCCAGTCTAATCTGCGGTTTTTCGTCTGAGAGGTCCATTATGATGGCATCGCAGAGGGACGTGGCAGTCACCCTTGTCTTGTCTATCATCCTTGGATAGATGATCCTCATGCTCTCTTCCTTGCTCAGCTCCGAAACAACCTTCTTTCGGATGACGCTCTTCCCGCTTCCAACCTCGCCTATCACTGCGATAAACCCGCCGTGCTTTGCCGCGTCAATCATGGCCGCCTCTATGTACCTGTGCTCCTCCGACATATAGATGTCGGCCAGGTCCCTTATGTCGTTGGTAAACGGGTTCCTGACCAGCCTGAAATGCCTCACCGTCTCGCCTCTTAACATCTCCACCTCCTTGTCAGCTTCGATTTCCTCCGGGTTCCCGGGGATTATTGCCTTTTGCGCCAAAGTAACCCTGCCCCGACCTGCCATTCCTGAAGGTTTGGCCTTTCTGAGGTCTTTCCCCAGTGGCCCCCATATATCAGTGGTCTTCAGTCCCCTCTCGATGAGCCACTGTGTCGCCCTCTTGTTTTCAGCGACATATTGTTCTATAATCGCTTTGAAGCTTGGCATCGTCGGGGGGAGCCAGCCGCGATTAATCGCTACATTAATCGTGGCCCTTGCAAGACCTGTAAGGCTTGCAAGGTCTCCCTGCCTGATGTCACAATCCAGAACTATTTGTTTTAATACTATTGGCTGGAATTCCCTCTTGAACGGGCTTGAATCACGAGTCACCTTTACACCTCCTTATCCGACCATTTGGAATACGGGCGTGTCGTCATCCGCCCCTTGCCCTGACATCTCTCTCTTCTTCCTCTCTATCAC
>JACRGL010000185.1 GCA_016212365.1 Candidatus Methylomirabilota bacterium
TCACGGTTCTTTTCTGCTAAGGGGTCAATGGCAGGGAATATCATATACTGGTACTGGGGGATAGGGAGCCTCTGAGCAAATAAAGGGGAAGAGAAAATTGATGCATCGTATTCCTCATAACCTCCCATTTTGTTGGTATTTCCAGGTCATTGAGGAGGGGCACCAAGCGTTTAAGGCATTCGGCCACGCCCCCGCCAATGGCAGTAGAGTTTACCATTTTTATCCGCCTTCCCTTAAGCCTTTGACCTAAAAGGCGGATCTCTTCGATCATGCCTGGCCCTATTATTCCTTCGTAATCAGAGAGTTTGACCGTAGTCATGTTCCCTTAATTTTCAGCCCCTAAAACTATTTCCAGGAGGCGGAGCCGAAGTTCCTCCAGGGAATACATCATGAAGTCCAGTCTATCAACTCGTTGCGCTAGCTCCGGCTCTCTAAGGCTGTGCTCCAGCCAGGCGGAGAAGTCGTTGGTAGGGTGGCCGAGGCGGAGTCGGGCCTCAAAGAGGTGGAAGAAGAGGGAGTAAGGAGGGACCCGCTTTAAGGCCTCGGCAAAACCGGTTAGGTCGTAAACAATGTAGTCCGTAGGTATTATTATGCTAATGGCCTGAGCAAAGCAGAACTCCTTTCCGGGGGGCACGGACATCTCGGCATTCCCTTTGGCAATAGTCTCTTCCAGCACATGGATAATCTGGTTTCTTAAGGCCCTGATAGACGGGAACTCTAGAGGGTTTATGTTGGCCAGGCGCTCTGCCAGGGCCTGGTTACCTAAGGAATGGGAGGCCCATATGGCAAAATCATTAGTGTATATATGGGTAGCGAAATGCCGCTCCCGGATGGCCTGAAACGTGTGATAAAATATAGAGGAGCCTGTAACCTGGCGAAGACCTTCCAGGAACTCCTTCAAGTTTGCTGCCTTCCTCCCTGTAAGTTCGAAAAGATAGGATGCTGTATAAAACCGGAAGGGGTCCTTGGCTATCTTATTCACAGATTTCCCCATTGTAGGCTTCTTATTAAATCCCACATAGGTTTAAGAGAGCTTTTAATACGGCTTAAAATATCTTCTTAAGCCCAATAAATTGGGCAACTACCTCTCCCATGGGAGGACACAGAGGTCCTCCCCTACATGATTGTAATTCCCTGTAGGGGCGGGCGTCCCTGCCCGCCCTAGGACCAACTCGGCGGAAATGCGGTTATTCAGCGCCTTTTTTCGATTTCGAGGCCTCATAGGTGAGAGATTTCGTCCTTCCTCTCCTCTTCCCCCTTTTTGAAGCGACGCTCGAGAATATCCTTGGCCAAATCTCTACCCCCCAAGCCAAAGGCAATGGCCAGGGTCAGGATTAGACCTCCAAAGGCTATAGAAAATGCTGCCACCACTACCTCCTTGGCAATCCCTAGCTGGGTCAAGGCCATAGCTCCAGTGAATACGAGGACGACCCAGCGGGCGCTTTGACTCAATAGCCTTGCTGCCCGGATTTGGGCGTTAACCGCTCCGATGAGGACCCCTTGCGCAATGAAATTGGCCAAAAGCCATCCTACCAGAAGGATGAGGATAGCGGCCAGGATATTGGGGAGGTAGCGGAAGAATAGGGTGATAAAATCGTAAGTGGCTGGGAGTTCCAGGGCCCCGATCCCCATGAGGGCAAAGGCCAAAAAGATGGCCCAGAAGGAGATGAGGCTCAATACCTGGGATGGGGGGCGGCCTATTCCTCCTCGGCTGAGGACCTGGGACAGACCCCAGCGGTCGCAGAGGCTATTGAAATTCACCACCTTAAGGACCCGATTTACCAGTGTCTTTGCCGCCCAGCCTATTACCAGACCTAATGGGTAGGGGGCTGATAGATATGAATAAAATTAGACCAGTACACCTGTCTTACCTTTATCTTTACTTAAGGATAGATAGCCAGCCCCTAGAAGGCCTGCGTCCTCGCCGCACTGGGCCTTTACGACCTGAATCTCCTCCACGGAAATCCCGAAAATCCTTCCCTTTACCTCTTGCATTAGAGGGGCGATGAAGTAAGGGAAGGCATGGCTTATTCCCCCTCCAAGGATAAAAAAGTTTAAATCCAGGAGATTGATGACATCTACAATGGCTATTCCTAGATACCTCCCTAATTTCCCGTAGACCTCCAGGGCCAAAGAATCCCCTTGAAGGGCAGCCTGGGCTACGAGTTCAGGGTCAATAATCTTTCCTTCTTTATCCGCCCATTCTCTTATTAGGGAAGCCTTTCCGGCTTTAAGGGCCTCATGGGCCATCCTGACGATTCCCTGCGCCGAGGCATAGACTTCAAGGCACCCGTGTCCTCCACAGCCACATTGGGGCCCATCAGGCTCTACTACCATATGGCCGAACTCCCCTGCCTTTCCCCCTGTCCCCTTCCAGAGCGCCCCATCAATTATTAGACCACCGCCTACTCCGGTCCCCAGGGTGATGAATAGGAAGTTTGATTTCCCTCGGCCCGCCCCGAGCCACTGTTCCCCCACCGCAGCGGCATTGGCGTCGTTTTCCAGGACCACTGGATAGGGAAGGGCCATCAATAGCATCTCTTTTAAGGGAAAGCCCTCCCAGCCAGGGAAGTTAGGGGATTTTATAACTATTCCTCCTTCCAAGTCAAGGACTCCCGGGACGCCAATTCCTAAACCCATAGGGGTTTCCCCTCCCATCTCTCTTTCCAGGCCCTTCACGGTGGCGAGCATATTGGCTACCACCCGTTCGTGCCCACCACTCACTTCCGTAGGGACCCGGCTCCTGGCCTTGACCTTTCCGGTGGGATCAAGCGCTGCCGCCTTTATGAAGGTGCCACCCAGGTCTATCCCTATCACGTAGCCCATTAGCAATCCCTCTTTTTTGACCTTCAAGCTGCCTCCCTCGCGGGTGAATACCTGCTTCCCCGCGGGATTACCACAATGCCAGAGGGGTCGCGGTGAAACCTGGAA
>JACRGL010000002.1 GCA_016212365.1 Candidatus Methylomirabilota bacterium
AGGCTCCCCAAGGGCCATCCAGGGATCATCAAGATGGTGGAGTGGGTGGATGCCCAGTACCTGGCCAGGCGCACCACTGCTATTTCTAACGAAGAGATACTCGAGCAGGCCAGGACCCACCTGCCAGAGTATTTCAAGTAAAAATAAAGGGAGGTCCCTCAATTAGGCAATTACCCTCATAATAAGTCGGTTCTGTAATTGCTCGATTCATCGAGCCCTATAACAGGCCCCATAAATGGGGCAACTACAATGAGGGGCCTCCCTTAGATCAGGACAGAAAATAGACCTTCCCCGGTCAGACCGGAGGAGGGTATAATACCGTTTGAATATATGTAACATTTTTGCTCGATTCCCCTCTCCCCTCACCCTCCCCCTCCCCTCGGGGGAGAGGGACGGGGAGAGGGGGAAGAAAAAGGGCCAGGAGGTTTAGGGCTATGGGAAAGAACTTAGCGCAAAATATCTTGGAGGCCCATCTGGTGGCAGGCGAGCTTACCCCCGGCAAAGAGATTGCCATCCGCATTGACCAGACCCTCACCCAGGATGCCACCGGGACCATGGCCTATCTTCAATTCGAGGCCATGGGCATCCCCCGGGTCCGCACCAATCTCTCGGTGAGCTATATAGATCACAATACACTCCAGACGGGCTTCGAGAACGCCGATGACCATCGTTTCCTCCAGACCATCGCTGCCAAATACGGCATTTACCTATCCCGTCCCGGGAACGGCATTTGCCATCAGGTCCACCTGGAGCGATTTGCCGTCCCGGGTGAGACCCTGCTGGGCTCAGACAGCCACACCACCACCTGCGGGGGCCTGGGCATGATCGCCATTGGAGCCGGTGGCCTGGATGTAGCCGTGGCCATGGGAGGCGGCCCCTTCTATCTCACCATGCCAAAGGTGGCCCTTGTCCGTTTAAAGGGAAAGCTCCGGCCCTGGGTATCCGCCAAGGACATAATCCTGGAGCTCCTGAGGCGTCTCACGGTGAAAGGGGGGGTAGGGAGGATCTTCGAGTATGGGGGCGAGGGAGTAAGGTCCCTATCCGTTCCGGAAAGGTCCACTATAACCAACATGGGAACGGAGCTTGGGGCCACTACCTCCATTTTCCCCAGCGACGCCGTCACCAGGGTATTCCTCCGGGCCCAGAAGCGGGAGAAGGTATGGAGGCGCCTGGAGGCAGACTCTGATGCTACCTATGATGAGGTAGTAGAGCTTGACCTGGATACCCTGGAGCCTCTCATCGCCCGGCCCCACAGCCCGGACAGCGTCTGTCCAGTGAAGGAAGTAAGCGGGCTCAAGGTCAATCAGGTGGCCATAGGGAGCTGCACCAACTCCTCCTATCAGGACCTGATGACGGTGGCCAGAGTTCTCAAAGGGAAGAGGGTCCACCCCGATGTGAGCCTGGTTATCTCCCCTGGCTCCAGGCAGGTATTTGAGATGATAGCCCGGGCCGGGGCGTTGGCTGACCTCATCGCCTCCGGGGCCCGCACCCTGGAATCGGCCTGCGGCCCGTGCATCGGAATGGGGCAGGCCCCGTCCTGGGGTGGGGTCTCGGTAAGGACCTTCAACCGGAACTTTGAAGGTAGAAGCGGCACCCCCAATGCCCAGGTCTACCTGGCAAGCCCTGAAGTGGCAGCGGCTACTGCCTTGACCGGGGTGATCACTGACCCCCGCACCCTGGGGAAGCCTATCAGGGTGGCTATCCCCCGCATCTTCCTGGTGGACGACAGCATGATAATCCCACCCGCCAAGGAGCCCGCGGAAGTAAAGATAGAGCGCGGTCCCAACATCAAGCCCTTGCCCATCAAAGAGCCCCTCACCGAATCCCTGGCGGGCCGGGTCCTGCTCAGGGTAGGGGATAACATCTCTACCGACCACATCATGCCGGCCGGGGCCAAGATCCTCCCCCTTCGCTCCAACATCCCCGCTATTGCCGAACATGTCTTTGCGCCCGTGGACCCCTCCTTTGCTAAGAGGGCCAAAGAGCTGGGCGGTGGCTTCATTGTGGGGGGCACCAATTATGGGCAGGGATCAAGCCGCGAGCACGCTGCGTTAGCGCCTATGTATCTGGGGATAAAGGCGGTGATTGCAAAGAGCTTTGCCCGCATCCACTGGGCAAATCTGGTGAACTTCGGGATTTTGCCCCTCACTTTCCTGGATGAGGGGGATTACGAGCGGCTTAATCCCGGGGATGAGCTGGAGATTGCTGGGGCGCGGGAGGGCATCCTTAAAGGCCCGACCCTGACGGTGAAGAACCTTACCCAGGGGACCGACTTTCAGGTGAAACATGGCCTTACGGCACGGCAGGCAGAAATCCTCCTGGCCGGGGGCCTGCTAAACTACACCCAGAAGGGGGCGGCAGCATAGGATTTATCAAAAGGAAAGGAGGGAGCTATGTTTACCAAGCTACAGATACCAAAAGAGGGAGAGAAGATCGAGGTCAGGGAAGGGAAGCTCCAAATCCCTGATAAGCCCATTATCCCTTATATCGAGGGCGATGGCACAGGGCCGGACATCATGAGGGCCGCCCAGCGGGTGTGGAATGCTGCAGTGGAGAAGGCCTACAGAGGAAAGAGGAAGATCCACTGGCTCGAGATCTATGCGGGTGAAAAGGCCCTGTCTGTTTATGGGGAGGTGCTCCCCAAGGACACCTTCAAGGCCATAGAGCACTTCGTTGTGGCCATAAAGGGTCCCCTGACCACCCCTGTCGGCACTGGCTATAGGAGCCTGAACGTAGCCCTGAGGCAGGGACTGGACCTATACGCATGCGTGAGGCCCTGCAAATACATCGAGGGAATTCCCAGCCCTGTTAAGCACCCCGAGAAGGTAAACATGATAATCTACCGGGAGGCCACTGAGGACGTGTATGCAGGCATAGAGTGGAAGCAGGGATCGCCAGAATGCAAGGCCATTATCAAGCACCTCAATGAGAACATGGGGTGCCAGGTCCGGGAGGACTCGGGGATTGGGGTTAAGCCCATAAGCATCTTCTGCACTAAGCGCCTTGTTAGAAAGGCCATTCAGTATGCCATAGAGACGGGGAAGAGGAATGTCACCCTGGTCCATA
Source organism: Candidatus Methylomirabilota bacterium (assembly GCA_016212365.1). Classification (GTDB taxonomy): domain Bacteria; phylum Methylomirabilota; class Methylomirabilia; order Methylomirabilales; family JACRGL01; genus JACRGL01. The sequence continues at coordinate 3,067 of JACRGL010000002.1, forward strand.
AGGGAAACATCATGAAGTTTACCGAAGGGGCCTTTAGGGACTGGGGCTACCAGGTGGCTAAAGAGGAGTTTCCTGACAAGACCATTACCGAGGCCGAGGTCATCTCCAAGCACGGCGGGAAGGCCCCCGAGGGGAAGATTGTGATGATGGACCGGATCGCTGACAGTATGTTCCAGCAGGTCCTCACCAGGCCCGACGAGTACGACGTAATAGCACTGCCCAACTTGAACGGCGATTACTTGGCCGATGCGATAGCTGCCCAGGTCGGCGGCCTTGGGGTTGCCCCAAGCGGGAACATCGGCGACTACCTGGCCCTCTTTGAGGCCACCCACGGCACTGCCCCCAAATACGCTGGCCTGGACAAGGTGAATCCGGGCGCCCTCATCCTCTCCGGGGTATCCATGCTGGAGTACATGGGCTGGCAGGAGGCGGCTGACCTCATTACTAAGGGGACAGCCGCGGCTATTAAGAAGAAGAAGGTGACTTACGACCTGGCCCGCTTGATGGAAGGGGCTACCGAGGTCAAGTGCTCCCAGTTCGGGGAGGCCATTATCGAGAATATGGCCTGAGGTTGAGACACCAGACAACAGACCGCAGACTCCAGATAACAGACATTAAACACCAGACCCCAGACTTAAAAGGGAGCAGAACCCGGAGTCTGGGGTCTTGGCCGTTAAGGGGGATTCGTCATGAGAGCTAAGATTACAATTGTAGGGGCGGGAAATGTAGGGGCCACGGCTGCCCACTGGGCTGCCTCGAAGGAGCTAGGGGACATCGTGTTGGTGGACATCATCGAGGGGATGCCCCAGGGAAAGGCCCTGGACCTCCTAGAGGCAGGTCCGGTGGAAGACTTCGACTGCCGCATCCTGGGCACCAGTGGTTACGAGGAGACAGCCGACTCTGACGTGGTGATTGTTACTAGTGGGGTTGCCCGAAAGCCCGGTATGAGCCGGGAAGACCTCCTGGAGACCAACAAGAACATCGTGACATCTGTGGTAACAGAAGTGGTGAAACGCTCCCCCAACTGCTTCCTCATCATGGTAACAAACCCATTGGATACCATGACCTATCTCGCCAAGCACGTAAGCGGCTTTCCCAAGAACCGGGTCTTTGGCCAGGCAGGGGTCCTGGACTCCTCCCGCTTCCGGACCTTTGTGGCGGCCGAGCTAAAGGTCTCCGTTGAGGATACTCAGGCCCTGGTCCTTGGGGGCCACGGGGACGAGATGGTCCCCCTTCCCAGATACTGCACGGTCTCCGGGGTCCCAATTACGGAGCTCCTGCCAAAGGAGAAGATAGACAGGATCGCGGAAAGGACAAGGAAGGCGGGGGGAGAAATAGTGGCCCTCCTGAAGACGGGAAGCGCCTACTACTCCCCAGCGGCAGCCGTCGTTCAGATGGCCGAGGCCATCCTGAAGGACAAGAAGCGGGTTCTATCTTGCTCTGCCTATTTAGAAGGGGAATACGGGCTCTCTGATATCTACTTCGGGGTCCCTGTTAAGCTGGGGGCCGGGGGCGTAGAGCAGGTCCTGGAGGTCCGGCTTACGGAGGAGGAGAGAGCGGCCGTCCAGAAATCAGCGGAAGCGGTGAGAAAGAGCATAGCAGAACTGAAACTGTAGTTGACGGTTCACGGTTCACAGTTGACAGAAGTCAACTACCAGCTATCAGCCATCAGCTATAAGCTAAGGGCTGAGGGCTGACGGCTGAAGGCTGATGAAGGGGGATGTTGTGCGACAGATCAAGGCTCAGGAGATCACCGAGGCGGTAAAAAGGCTCTGCATGGAGGCCAATTACGACCTGGGCGAGGATGTTTTGCGCGCCTTTGACCGGGCCCTGGCGATAGAGGAGTCTTCCCTGGGAAAAGAAGTCCTGGAGCAACTCAAGGAGAACGCCAGGATTGCCAGGGAGGAGAGGGTGCCTATGTGCCAGGACACGGGCTACGCCGTGGTATTTGTGGAGCTGGGGCAGGAGGCCTCTATAGTGGGCGGGACCTTGGAGGATGCTATTAATGAAGGGGTGCGCCAGGGCTACAGGGAGGGTTACCTAAGGAAGTCCGTCCTGGGGGACCCTATAAAGAGGGTGAATACCGGGGATAATACCCCTGCCGCCATTCACCTGCATCTAGTCCCCGGGGATCATCTCAAACTCACCTTCATTGCCAAAGGGGGCGGATGTGAGAATATGAGTGCCTTGAAGATGCTAAAGCCCGCCGATGGAGTGGAGGGCATTAAGGCCTTCGTAGTGGAGACGGTAAGGGCAGCAGGGGCAAATCCCTGTCCCCCGGTCGTGGTGGGCGTGGGAATCGGAGGGACCTTCGATATGGCTGCTCTTCTCGCTAAAAAGGCCCTCCTGCGCCCTGTAGGGGAGCCGAGCTCTGACCCTGAAACCGATAGCCTGGAGCAGGAACTTCTGGAAAGGATCAATAATCTGGGCATAGGCCCCCAGGGCTTTGGAGGTAGAGTTACTGCCCTGGCTGTCCATGTAGAGAAACACGCTTGCCATATTGCGGGCCTTCCTGTAGCGGTAAATCTGGACTGCCACGCCCATCGGCTTAAGGAGGCAGTGCTCTAATGCAGCCATCAGCAGTCAGTAACCAGTCATCAGCTTTAGCAAAAAGGGTTTTTGTTTATAGCTTACCGCTAAGGGCTAAAGGCTAATGGCTGATAGCTGATGGCTAATGGCTAGAAAGGGGAGATATGGTTGAGGAAAAACGGATCACGACTCCCTTGTCCGATGAAATAGTGAAAGATTTGAGGGCCGGGGACAAGGTTCTCATCTCAGGGGTCCTCTATACGGGCAGGGACGCTGCTCATAAACGGCTGTTTGACCTTCTCCAGGCCGGCGAAAAGCCTCCCGTTGATCTTCGCGGCCATGTGATATATTATGTGGGTCCCACTCCTCCAAGGCCAGGCCAGGTCATAGGCTCTGCCGGCCCCACCACCAGCGGCCGAATGGACCGCTACTGCCCGGCCCTTATTGCTCAAGGGCTGAGGGGAATGATAGGCAAAGGAGGCCGCTCCAAAGATGTAATAGAGGCCATGAAGACTCACAAGGCTGTATATTTTGGCGCCATAGGAGGGGCAGGGGCCCTGTTAGCCAAAAAGATAAAGAAATCCGAGGTGGTTGCCTATGAAGACTTAGGTGCGGAGGCCATCCACCGCCTGGAAGTGGAGGACTTCCCTGTTGTGGTAGTGAACGACATCTATGGAAATGATCTCTACCAGGAGGGTGCCAGAAGATACAGCCGATGAAAGGGGGGAGCATGGACGTCTTAAATTATGACATCCTTATAATTGGATCAGGCCTTGCCGGTCTTCGAGCGGCCCTGGAAGTCTTGGGGATAGGGAAGGAGAGACTCAGAGTCGCCATCATTTCCAAGGTTCAGCTCATGCGTTCCCACTCTGTTTGTGCAGAAGGGGGAACAGCGGCGGTAATGCACCCTGAAGAAGGCGATAGTCTCGAACTCCATGCCTGGGACACCGTAAAAGGGAGCGATTTTCTGGCCGATCAGGATGCCGTGATGCGGTTTGTGAATCTAATGCCCGAGGAGGTCCTCTTCTTGGAGCACTGGGGCATCCCCTGGTCCAGGAGGACGGATGGGCGCATCGACCAGCGGTCCTTTGGAGGCCACAGCTTCAACAGGGCTGTCTATGCAGCGGATAAAACCGGCTTCTTCGAGATGCAGACCCTTTATGATACCCTTCTTAAATATAGGACCTTCGATCGATTTGATGAGTGGTTTGTAACAAAGTTTTTCCTTCTGGATAATGAGTTTAAAGGCGTAGCGGCCTTCGACATCAAGACCGGGGAATTCCGCGCCTTTACTGCTAAGGCCGCAATTATCGCTACAGGAGGGGCAGGCCGGATTTATGGCTTTACCACCTTTTCCCACACAGTGACAGGGGATGGGATTAGCATGGCCTATAGGGAAGGGGTCCCTATTAAGGACATAGAGTTTATGCAGTTCCATCCCACCGGCCTTATTCCTTCCGGGATCCTCATAACAGAAGGGGCCAGGGGGGAAGGCGGATACCTCCTCAACAATAAGGGAGAGCGCTTCATGGAGGGCTACTCCCCCACCTGGAAGGAGGTTGCCCCGAGGGATGTGGTTTCCAGGTCTATGATGATCGAGATTGAAGAAGGTCGTGGGTTCAAGGGGCCTAACGGCCTTGACTATCTCCATCTGGACGTCAGGCACCTGGGGGCTGATATGATCAACGAGCGCCTCCCCCTGATTCGGGAGGTGAGCATCAAGTTCGCGGGCGTGGATCCCATCACAGAACCCATACCGGTCAGGCCTGTCCAGCACTACACTATGGGGGGCATCCATACCGACATCAATGGGAAGACCCCTGTAAATGGGCTCTGGGCGGCAGGGGAAGCGGCGAGCGTTTCCATTCACGGGGCAAATCGTCTCGGGGCCAATTCCACTGCTGAGTGCCTGGCCTTTGGAAGAGTTGCGGGAGCTGAGGCGGTCAGGTATTGCCTGGAAGGGCCACCAAAAGGGAAGGGAGTGCCTAAGGAGCTTTTAGAAATAGAAAAGAGGCGTATCTCCAATCTCCTGGAGAAGGACGGGAGGGAGAACCTATATTGGATTCGCAGAGAGCTCCGAGAGACCATGGACCATCTGGTAGGGGTTTTTAGAGACGAAGACGCTCTAAGGGCTGCATCTCAAAAGATAAGGGGACTCAAAAGGCGTTATCAGGACATAAGGATAACCGATAAGGGAAAGGCGTATAATACCGACTTAGTAAGGGCCCTAGAGCTAGAGAATATGCTGGATGTTGCAGAAGTGGTGGCCTTAGGGGCCTTGGCCAGAACAGAATCCAGGGGTGCTCACGCCAGGAGGGACTACAAGAAGCGGGACGACGAGAACTGGTTAAAACACACTCTGGCCTACTGGACACCGGAGGGTCCCAGGTTTGAGTATTTCCCTGTAAATGTTACTATTTGGGAACCTGTAGAAAGGAAGTATTAGGGAGGTCTCCACTATGAGAGAAAACAGGTTAGGAATAAAGGGTTGGGCCTATGGAGGTAAATACAATATTGAAAGGTATATCTATGCCCTCCATAGGATTACAGGGATAGGCCTGATCCTTTACCTCCCCCTCCATATCTGGGTTACCAGCCAGAGGATAAAAGGGAAGGAGGCCTGGGAGTCCATGATGGCGCCGGGGGCCCTTTTGAACAACCCTGTTACCCATGTCCTGGAGTTTCTTTTAGTATTAGCGATAGCCTTCCATGCCTTAAACGGGATAAGGCTCATTGTAACAGACCTTGGGGGCCTGGTGGGACAGCCTGTGCGGCCCATTTACCCCGATC
>JACRGL010000190.1 GCA_016212365.1 Candidatus Methylomirabilota bacterium
AGGGGTCTTGGACTACCTCTTCCGCTTTGGTAGTGAGGGTGGCAGGGTCCAACTCTACCGACCGCGGGGTAATGATATCCAGATCAGCGATCTTCCTAATGCAGAGTCTCGAGCCCACCCTCCGCTCGATGAGGGGAGCATTGCGCTGAAGCAGTTTGACAACCCCGGTCCCTACGGTTCCAAATCCCAGGATACCAATGTTAATGGTCTTCATGGTAAGCCTTTCCTTTTTCATCAGACTTCGGACTCCAGGCCTCAGACATCAGTCTGATGTCTGTTGTCTGTGGTCTGAAATATCGGGCAAGGCCGCCTCGCCAGGCCCGCTCCATTTCTTCGAGGCCGAGGTTGATCTCAAAAAATAGACCCTGAACCGTGAACCGTGAACCCTGAACCCTACCCAATACTTTCATGGGAACTTTATGCTTCTCTGTGATTTCTCCCAGATCCTGTAGATCGGCTTCCCTCAAAGAGACAATTATGCGCGACTGGGACTCGCCAAAGAGCAGGGCGTCAGGGCGGAGTCCATCCTGAAGCCCGACCTCCAGGCCCAGGCCCTTTCCAGGCCCTGAGATGCAGGATTCCGCAAGGGCCACAGCCAAGCCCCCTTCAGAACAGTCGTGGGCGGAGCGGACAAGCCCGGCCTGGATAGCATCGAGACAGGCAGCCTGGACAGCCTTTTCCCGCTCCAGATCCAGGGACGGTGGTCGTCCCCCTTCCAGGCCATGGCAGACCCTGAGATACTCACTTCCCCCCAGCTCCTCGTGGGTCTCGCCAAGAAGCACGATTAAATCCCCTTCCTCCTTGAACCATTGGGTCGTGGCGTGGTTTACATCCTCCATAAGCCCCAGCATCCCAACCACCGGGGTGGGAAATACCGCCTTCTCTAAGGTCTCGTTATAAAAGCTGACGTTACCACCAGTCACCGGCGTCCCCAGGGCACGGCAGGCCGTAGCCATTCCCCGCACCACCTCTGCGAACTGCCCCATAATCTCGGGTCTCTCGGGGCTCCCGAAGTTGAGGCAGTTGGTGATGGCTAAGGGCCTTGCCCCTGCGCAGACCACGTTTCGGGCTGCCTCGGCCACGGCGATCTTCCCCCCAAGGTAGGGATCCAGGTAGACATAGCGACCGTTTCCGTCCAGGGAAAGGGCCAGGGCCTTTCCTGTCCCCTTGAGGCGCAACACCACCGCATCCGAGCCGGGAAGCACCACGGTGTTTAAAAATAGCATATGATCGTATTGCTCGTAAATTATCTCCTTGCTGGCGATGTTGGGGGAGGTAAGGAGATCCAGGAGGATCTGGCCCAGGTCTCCAGGAACAGGGAGGCGCGAGGGGTCAAAGGTCCAGGCTTCTTCAAGATAGGCTGGCTGCTGGATAGGCCTGTGATAGACCGGGGCCTCCTTGGCCAGGGCCTTAGCGGGGATCTCGGCCACCACCTTCTTTCCGTCCTTGACCCGCAGGAGGCCGTCCCCTGTTACCTGGCCTATACTAACCGCATCCAAATCCCACTTCTTAAAGATCCGCTCTACCTCTGCCTCGGAGCCCTTCTTGACCACCAGAAGCATCCGCTCCTGGCTCTCGGAGAGCATAACCTCGTAAGGGGTCATTCCCTCCTCCCGCCGGAGCACCTTTGCCAAGTCAATCTCGATCCCCACGCCCCCCCGGCTGGCCATCTCACAGGTGGAGCATGTAAGGCCCGCTGCCCCCATGTCCTGGATGCCCACCAGGTAATCAGTATCGAAGAGCTCCAGACAGGCCTCGATCAAAAGCTTCTCCTTGAAGGGGTCCCCCACCTGGACGGTAGGGCGTCTCTCTCCAGAGGCTTCGTCAAAAGCCTCTGATGCCATGGTGGCCCCGTGGATCCCATCCCTCCCTGTCTTAGCCCCCACGTAGATCACGGGATTTCCTTCCCCAGAGGCTCGGCCCAAGAAGATCCTGTCTTTTTTGGCGATCCCCAGACAGAGGACATTTACCAGGGGATTAAGGCTATAGGTATCGGAGATAAAGACCTCACCCCCTACCGTAGGCACCCCTACAGCATTCCCGTAGCTCGAAATTCCGCCCACAACGCCGGAGAGGAGGTAACGATTCTTTGGGTCTTCCAGAGGGCCAAAGCGGAGGGAGTCGAAAAGGGCGATGGGCCTTGCCCCCATAGTGAAGATGTCCCGGATTATTCCGCCTACACCTGTAGCTGCTCCCTGGTAGGGCTCGATGAAGGAAGGGTGGTTGTGACTCTCAATCTTGAAGACGGCACAGAGGCCGTCGCCGATATCCACCACCCCAGCATTCTCGCCAGGCCCCTGGAGGATGCATTCTCCCTGGGTGGGAAGGGTCTTTAAGTGGACCTTGGAGCTTTTATAGCTACAGTGCTCGGACCACATCACCGAGAAGATGCCCAGCTCGGTATAGTTAGGCTCCCGGCCTAGGATGGCCTTTATCCTCTCGTATTCCTCAGGGCTTAGGCCATGCTCGGCGATAAGCTCTGGGGTCACCAAAAGCCCTTTCATTTTACCGCCATTTGAGAAATGACTGACTCAAATATCAACCGGCCGTCTTCCGAACCTAAGCAGGCCTCCGAGGCCCGCTCGGGATGAGGCATCAGACCCAGGACATTTCCCGCCTTATTACAGATTCCCGCGATATTGGCTAGGGAGCCGTTGGGGTTGGCCTCCTCGGTTATTTCTCCCTTTGGGTCGGAGTAGCGAAAGACTATTTGGCCATTATCCTCTAGCTGGCGTAGGGTCCCTGGATCAGCGTAGTAGCAGCCCTCATTGTGGTTTATGGGGACCTTGAGGATCTGGCCCCTTTTAAAGAGGCAGGTAAATGGGGTTAGGGTGTTTTCTGTCCTGATGTGAATGAATTTACAAATGAAGCGAAGGCTCCGGTTTCGCACTAGGGCACCGGGCAAGAGACCTGCCTCACAGAGGATCTGAAAGCCGTTACAGATGCCAAGCACTAATCCACCCTCCTTAGCAAAGGTCTCCACTGCCCTCATCACCGGCGAGAAACGGGCAATGGCCCCTGTCCTGAGGTAATCGCCGTGAGCAAATCCCCCTGGTAGAACAATACAATCGTAGCTTTTTAGGTGCTCCTCCTTATGCCAGACCAGCTCTGCGGGCTGCTTCAGCACATTCTGGACGACGTGGAGGCAGTCCAGCTCGCAGTTAGAACCGGGAAACACTATGATGCCGAATCTCATCGAATCGCTCTCAGCCTTTAGCACGGTTGAAACCGTGCCTACTGTAGGCACGAATTTATTCGTGCTAAAGGCCTTTCATGTTTCTTCTATCTCAAACCTATAATCCTCAATAACCGGATTGGC
>JACRGL010000192.1 GCA_016212365.1 Candidatus Methylomirabilota bacterium
AGCCATCAGCTGTCAGCTTCCGCCCGATCCGGCTCTCGGTGCCTGCCAAGAGGCGTTTTATGTTTTCGTGATGCTTATAAATTACCAAAATAGAAAGGACCCCCGCAAAGAGGAGGTAAGGAGCCATGCCGTATAGGGCCCAGGCAAGAAAGGGTATCACTGCCGCCGCCGTAAGCGCTGCTAGGGAGGAATAACGCCAAATTAAGGCTGTGGCCAGCCAGATTCCCACTCCCAGGAGAGCAACTAGCGGCATAATGCCCAGGAGTGCCCCTAAGGCAGTTGCCACCCCCTTCCCTCCTTTGAGTCCTAAGAAAATGGGGTAGAGGTGGCCAAGGAAAGCGGCCAGGCCAGCGCCGGCAATCCAGATCTCTGACCCCCCCAGCCTCTGCATTAAAAAAACGGGCAGGAAGCCCTTTACGAAGTCCAGGACAAGGGTGAGGGCCGCGGGGCCCTTTCCCACGGCCCTAAGGACATTGGTGGCCCCAATATTGCCGCTCCCCACCCGGCGTATATCAACTCCCCCTATGAGTTTAGTGATGAGGAGGCCGAAAGGGATAGAGCCCACCAAATAGGCACCTATCACCAAAACAGCAAAGAGGCCCATTTCACGCTTTTTACCTTCCCAGGTCGATCCTTGCCCAGAATCTTATGAAGTAATCCACTCCCGAGACAATAGCGAGGCCCATTGCTACCCAGAGGAGGAAGATCCCCGGAGTGAGGGAAGGCCATTGAGAGGAAGAGGGCCAGTTAAGGATAAGGAAGACAACTGCCGAGGTCTCAAAGACCATCTTGTATTTACCCAGGTCGCTAGCCTGGATAATTAGTCCCTGAGAGGCTGCAATCCCCCGGAGTCCAGTAACCACGATATCGCGGCCAACGATGAGGACCACCATCCAGGCAGGAACCCGCCCCACTTGGACTAATGAGATCAAAGCTGCAGCTATCAGGAGCTTATCGGCGATAGGATCCAATAGCTGCCCTAGAGTAGTTACTTGACTGGTGCTTCGGGCGATATGCCCATCCAGCCAATCGGTTATCACCGCTGCAATAAATATTAGGGCAGCAGTATAATGAAAAGGCCGGGAATTGGATATCAACAGGAATACCATTAAGAAAGGCACCAAGAAGATCCTAATCAAGGTCAGCTTGTTGGGTAGATTCAAGGCCCGTCTCTTTAAGGTCATTGCCTTCACTCTTTTCTGGAGTCCCCTTGGCCGCTGATAAGGCTACCTATTGAATCCTGGCAGGGGAGGCGGGGCTAGTCGAGGCTTGGAGAAGGCCGAGGTCCATTGCTACATCCCTCACCAGTGGAGCCTCGATGAGCTCCCGCCGTAACAGATACCCCTCGAGAAGGGCGTTATCACAGATGGTGTTTATTAGCCGGGGGATACCCTGAGAACAATGGTGGATCAACTCCAAGGCCTTCTCGGTGAAGAGCTCCCGGATAGCCCCTGCTACCTTTAGGCGATGGCGGATATAGGCCTTGGTGGTATCCAACTTGAGGGAGGTGAGGCGGCACTTTAGGGCCACCCGCTGGGCCAAAGGGGGATCCAAGGCAAGCTGCCCCTCCAACTCTGGTAGGCCAAAGAAGATAAAGGTAATAAGCTTACTCCCCGGGACCTCCAAGTTGAGGAGCCCACGGAACTCCTCCATTATATCTTTCCCTTGGAGCATATTGGCCTCGTCGACCAAGACCACCGCCTTCTTCCCTTCTTCATAGATCTGGGTAAGACGCTGGTAGAGCTGGGAGAGGAGCTCGACTTTCTCCTCTGGCACCTCCTCCACCCCTAATTGCATGGCGATCTTGCGGAGTAGCCACCCAGGGGTTATGGCGGAATGGATGATGACCAAAAGGGCCGATTCATAATGAGAGTCATCAAGCTGGTCCAGCATCTTCCGCGCCAGAGTAGTCTTTCCTGTCCCCACATCCCCTATGACTACAGCCAGACCCTTCATGGTATCTATGGCATACATCAATCGGAACATGGTCTCTGAATGCTGGGCAGTATCGTAGTAAAAGCGCGGATCTGGCGTGTTAGAAAAGGGCTGTTCCTGTAAGTTATAGAATTGCTCGTAGCTCACCCTGCTTCCTCAGATGAAAGATATCTTCCGCTTGATTGGCTTAGGGGCAGTGCTAGGGGGGCGTTTTGGTTCCGGAGATTCAGGGCCCTGGGTCTCCAGCCTTCTACGGAGATCCTGAACCCTCTCCTTCACATCTCGAAAAGTCGGACTCTCGCCGTAAACACCGGAGAGAATCTCAAGGGCCTTGGTGAGATCACCGGTCGCCTCATAGGCCATGGCCAATTCGTACTTCAGCCCCCGGTAATCCTCAGGGTGGTGTCCTGGTATGCGGAGCCCCTGGAGAAACTCCGGGACGGCCTGTTCCGGCTTCCCCTTCGCTAGATAGCAGAGACCCAGAAGGTTGGCGCAGCTCAGGGCCCGGCTTGGGTCTGAGGCGGCCAAGCGGAACTCCTCAATGGCCTCATCCAGGAGGTCCATTTCTTTATAAGCGATCCCCAAATTATAATGGGTTTCGTAATCCTCCTTGTCTAGTTGCTCTCTAACACCCCTTTGGAATTCTTGGAGAATCTCCTCTAAGACCGGGATCGTCCGGGACTGTTCTACCAAGGCCCTTTGACGCTCCTCTTCCGAAAGCTCCCGCTCTAGCTCGCTGGCCAAATCAACGTATCCCCCTTCCCCTGGCTCAGGAGCCTCTGGTGCCACCTTAAAAACGGGAATGACCTTTTCTCCGGGAAGGTCCTCCTCCCATGGGAAGCGGCCTTCTTGGACCTCTGCTATCGTAATCTCAGGGACTTCTAATTCCTCTGTCACTTCCCTTACCCGGCCTGCCCCCTCTATCTCCGCTAACCTCTCCCTGGCCTGGGCGTTGTCCGGATCCTGGGCCAGGATCCTTTGATAGACCCCTTGGGCTTCTTGGAGCATCCCTTGTTGGAAGTAAAACTCCGCCTCTGCAAAATCCTCCGCCAGAGCCACGGCCGGATAGGACAGGGGAGTCTCGGGCTGGACCTCTATTAACCCCGTTCTCTCCTCGCCGATCTCTAGGACCTCCTCGAGCTCAGCAGGTAAGCCCTCCTCTTGGACATATGCTTCCAGGGTAGGTATAGTAATCTTTGGAGGCTCCACAGGCTCATCCGCCTGGGCCGTCAACTCTCTAAGCCTGGCGCCGGCCTCCCGATTTTCTGGATCCAGCTCCAATACCTTACGGAGCTCATATGCGGCCTGGGCTTTTAATCCATTATAGCTATAAATATGAGCAAGGGTCAGGGCCTCTTGAATAGCCTCAGCGATCAAACCCTTCTCTAAGTATAGCTTCTTGAGGTAGCTATGGGCTTGAAGGTTATAAGGAGCGAGCTTTAGGGCTTGCTGGAGCCGATCTATGGCCTTGTCCATTAAGCTGTATTTAAGATAGGTATCCACTTCTGTCAAAATCTCAGAGACCCGGGGGTCTTCCTCTTCCAGTAGGGCCTCAGGGACTAACTCAGTTCCCACAGATGGGTGGACCTCTGCCTCCTCCACAAAGGTTTCTATTGGAGCCTCCTCTAAAACATTCCCGGGCTTTTCAGTGACCGCTTCCACTTCTTCCAAGGAAGGGGCTGAAACCTCTAATTCTACAGGCCATAGCCCTTGGCCCTTCGTCCCTTGGAGCCTCAAGGCCACGTCCTCCCTTCCGGGATCCATCTCCAGGAGCCTCCCGTAGGCTTTAGCTGCTTCTTCCCATCTCCCTTGCTCCTGATGAATCTCGGCGATCCTTTCGTACTCCTCAATGGATCGAGACTCATTGCCTGACTTTCGATAAAGCTCAGCCACCATCTCACGGGCACGGAAGTTATGAGGATCACTCCCCACCACTTCCAAAAGTAGTGAAATGGCCTTTTCAGCGTTACCTTCCTCCATATAGCGTTCGGCTAATAGCCGAAACTCTCGATAGGCGGCTTCAGAGTCCTTAGCCTCTAAATACAGGCGTCCCAAGGTCTGACGGGCTTCTTCGTGGTAAGGATCGATACTGAGGATCCGACGAAAGACCTCCTCGGCCTTCTCCCTCTGGCCTGTCTTTCGGTAAGAGTTCGCCAACATTTGCAGTAGGTTCGGATCTCTCAGATCGGTGGCCAGGCGGAGTTCCTCTAAGGCCTCGGAGAATGATCCAGTCTGATAGTAGATTCGCCCAAGCCCCAAGCGGGCCTCTAGGCATTGAGGTTGGATCTGGAGCATACGTCGGAAAACTCTCTGGGCATCAGTGAGCTGCCCATTCTGGAGGTAGCCCTCCGCTACCCTATGGAGCTGAGCTAAGGCCTCGCTCTGTAGACCCTCCTTGAGGAACATCTCCGCTAGCTTTAGAGCTAAGGTAAGGTTGGCTGGGTCCAGTGAAGACAGTTTTTGATAGATGTCCAATGCCTTGCGGGTACTGCCCTCCTTGAGGTAATGCTCGGCCACAAGGAGGAGCTGGACTTTGGCCTCTCCCATTAGACCTTGTTCAGAATACAGATCGGCGCAGGCCAGATAGGCGGGGATGTAAGCGGGATCCAGTTTGATGATCTTCTTGTAAACGGCGATGGCTTTGAACGATATGCCGTCTGTCCGGTAATGGTCCCCCAGTTTTTGATAATGGGCGATAGCCTGATCCTTAGCCCCAATCCGGGCATAGAGGTCCCCCAAAGTATTATAGATAGTCAGGTCGTTAGGATCGGCCTTGAGGATGGCCTGGTATTCACCGATGGCCTTATCCCACCGACCCTGTTGAGTGTAAACCAATGCCTTTTGGAGGGCCTTTCTCTTGTCGAAAGCCAATTTCCTATCCTCTGTATAGCCTTTAGCCTCAGCACGGTTGAAACCGTGCCTACAAAGTAGGCACGAATTTATTCGTGCTAATGGCTAAATAGTGTTGATTAAGATTATCAATTGATGAAGACCGTGTCAAGCCACAAATGCCCAATACCCTATCGGCGTCCAGTCCACCAAGGGGCAGAATACCTTTCCGAAGAGAGCACCCTGCTTGCCATAAGCTCCCTTTGATTAAGCTCGTCCAGGAAGAAGCGCACCCCAAGCACTTCCTCAAAGCCCTTCCGTATGGCCTCTACTAAGCAGTGGAGCGAAGGGAGTGCCCCTAATAGTTCCTCTAGGGAGGTAACCCGCGCCAGGACAGGCTGCTTAGGGTGCCACTGGGGAAGAATCGCTAAGAGTCTTTCCGGGTCCCATGAAAGCAATATGGAACCATGATGGAGGATGGCTTTCTGTAGGCGGCGCTGGGCACTTCCCACTAGCTTCCGCCCGGCGGCCCCAATATCATTAGAGCATGGTTGCAAAAAACATAAATTTGACGGGATATTATCTCTAATTTTATTATGTTTTACTTTAAATATGGAATCCAGTCCCAGGGACGCCTCGACACCAATGGACTTGAGACCACGGATGAGGCATAGGCTTATCTCGTGGAAGACTTCGGAGACGGATTTTTTACCCAGGGGATGGTCGATAGGGAAAACGAGACTGTAAGTTAGCTCCCGGTCATGCAAGACCGCCCTTCCCCCTGTTAGGCGGCGGACCACGTCTAAGCCCAGCCTAGTGCATGCCTCTAGGTTGATCCCGTTGATCCTTTGTGAGTATCCCAGGGAGAGACAAGGGGGATTCCACTGGTAAAATCGGAGGGTGGGTCGAGAAATGCCTTCGCCCACCGAATGCAGCAGAACCTCATCGATGGCCATATTCTCGGCACCAGGGCGAGCTCCCGTATCGAGAAAACGCCAGCTCCCGGTTCCCACACCGCTCAAATCACTCCCCTCTATTAATCCTTGGGTCCGAATTTGGTTGATTCTTAACGGGCTCCAGGGTAGCCGTCACCCCTTCCTTCCTCACCTTCTGGGAGGTGAAGGCCGCCCCGATAAGCCCAAACCCGACCAGGTCTCCCCAGAAGGCCGGGTAAACCAGGACCAGTCCCGCCGCTATTAATATAAGGCGCTCAAGGAGGTTAGTCCGGCGGAGAAACCACCCATCCACCCCAGCAGCTAAAGCAGTAATACCGGCTATGGCTGTGATAAAGGTCCAGACCACATTTAGGGCTGTCCCCTTTAAGAGTAGCCCTACCCCGTTAGGGTGGAGAGTAAACATGAAGGGGACAATAAAGGCAGGTAGGGTATACTTCCAGGCCATCATGGTGGTCTTAAAGGGATTACCGCCAGTGATAGCCGCGGCGGCAAAAGGGGAAAGGGCGGTGGGCGGGGAGACCTCGGAGAGTACGGCATAATAAAAGATGAACATATGGGCGGCGTAATCAGGAACTCCCAGCATTATAAGGGCCGGAGCGGCCATCACTGCTGCAATAATATAGGAGGCGGTCACAGGGACTGCCAGGCCGATGATCCAGAGGAGGATGGCGGTGAAAATGGCGGTGAGGAGGAGGCTTCCACCCGCGTACCCAATGATGATACCACTGAACTTGAGGCCTATTCCCGTAAGGGTCACCACCCCAACAATGATACCCGCGGCGGCACAGG
>JACRGL010000193.1 GCA_016212365.1 Candidatus Methylomirabilota bacterium
CTCAACCCCCTCCCCATAAAATGCCCCCCCACCTTTGTCCTCCCCCACAAGTGGGGGGAGGATGTGGAGGGGGTAGGGGAGGGGATTTTATGGGGGTTATACTTTTCAATCTCTATTTTTGGGACTTTATGTCGTGAGAGGCTCATAAGGCGATAGCCTGGAACCCCCGATTTTATATCGGGGGATACCACCCTGTGCGAAACCAATCTATGGTCTTTCTCAGACCTACTTCCAGAGGGGTCTCCGCTTTCACTCCTAATACCTTGTGCATCCGTCTGACATCTGGCACCCTTCGGGGGACGTCCTCATAGCTGAGGCCGTATACCGACTCCTGGGAAACGTACTTAATGGTGGATTTGGCCCCTGAGATTTTTATCATCAGTTCTGCCAATTCTCTGATGCTGGTCTCTTCTTCCGACCCGATGTTGAAGACCTCGCCCACAGCCCCTTCTTTAAGGCCTGCAGCAACGGTGGCCCTAATGGCATCGTCTACATAAGTAAAACACCGGGTCTGACTCCCATCCCCGATAACAGTAAGGGGCTCATCTCTCAATATCTGCCCTATGAAAATGGTGATGACCCGGCCTACGTCCATTCTGTCCAGCCTGGACCCGTACACATTGAAGTACCTCAAGATCACCACTGGCAGGCCCATCTTATGGAAGGCGAAGCAGAAATGTTCGGCAGCCGCCTTAGAGGTAGCATAGCACCAGCGATCGATGCGGGTTGATCCAAGCACTCGCTCGTCGTCCTCCCCAAAAGGGACCTTGGGATTACGGCCGTAAACCTCGGAAGAGGAGCTGAATACCACCTTCTTATTGTATTTGAAGGCCAGCCTCAGGATAGCTTGGGTGCCATTGATGTTAACATTTAAAACTTCATAGGGGTCCCCTACATAGTGCTCCACCCCTACCACCGCCGCTAGATGATAGATAAGGTCGCATTTGAGGACCAAGCCCTCTAATATCTCGGTGTTGAATATGGAATCCCGGATGTAATGAAACTGGGGATTGCCGAGGTGGTGGCGGACTTTTAGGTCGCTGATGGTGTCAAGGATGTAAACCTCATCACCCTGCCCTAATAGGGCGTCCGTCAGGTGGGAACCCAAGAACCCGGCCCCGCCCGTTATCAATGCTTTCAAAGCCTCTTCCCCCTACCCATTCCCCAACTGGCTCCTCACCTGGATCTGGAATTGATTTAAAAGTTCGTCTCCCCTCATCTCCCCTCCACCCTCTAGCTGGGCCTGTTTAATCAGGAGCCCACCGCTGCCCGTGGAAACCACAAAACCCTCTCCTTCAACGATCCTCCGTATGGTCCCAGGGTCTCCGCCTTCTGGAGAACCTCCCTGCTCTAGCTGAGCGCTCCAGATGAATAGCCTCTTTCCCTGATAGAAGGTGAAGGCACCTGGATAAGGGTGGGTTACTGCCCGGACGAGGTTATAGATATCCCTGGCCGATCTGGTCCAATCGATTTCCCCGTCCTTGGGCCTCCTGGCCCCATAATAGCTGGCCTGGCTATGGTCCTGAGGGATGCGGGATGCCTTCCCTTCTTTTATCAGGGGGAAGGTCTCCCTGAAGAGATCTAATGCGGCACGAGCGAGCTTCTGGTGGAGGGTATAGGCGGTATCTTCAAAATCTATAGCCACCTCCTTCTGAGCTATAATATCCCCGCTGTCGGCCTCTTCCACCATGTAGTGCATGGTCACCCCTGTCTTTTCCTCCCCATGGATCAGGACCCAGTTCACCGGGCACCTGCCCCTGTACTTGGGAAGTAGCGAGCCGTTCAGATTGATGCATCCCATTCTTGGGATCTCCAGGATCTCCCGCCCGAGCAGTTGGCGGTAATAAAAGGAAAAAAGGATGTCAGGCCTTAGACCTCTGATGGTTAAGACGGTTGAGGGGGAGTTCACATTCTCAGGCCGGTAGAGGGGGATGTTATGGGCCAGGGCCAGTTCTGCTACCGACTCGAACCAGACTTCCTCCTCCGGATCATCCCGATGGGTGACGACGGCGATGACCTCCTCTCCCCTTTCCAGGAGCTCCTTCAAGCAAACATACCCTATATTGTGGTATCCCAGGATAAGGATCCGCATTCTCGCACAGATGCCCTCGCCGCTGGAATGAATCCAGCGGTTCCATGCTCTGCTCGTGATGCTCCGCCGGTATAAAACCGCGGTATCATAACATGGTATGCCCATCAGGGTTTTTTTCGTAGATCTTTTCGATGATATACCTTGGCCTCCTTCGCACTTCTAAATAGATCCTTCCGATATACTCCCCGATCAATCCCAGGGCCAGGATCTGGATACCCACGAAGAA